>VEQJ01000074.1 GCA_018883285.1 Alphaproteobacteria bacterium | reverse complement strand
GGCCATCAGGGCGGGCACCATCATAACCACCAACAGCGCCAGCCTTTTGCCAAACCAACCCCGCCAGGACTTGGGGGGGGATAAGGCTGGCATCGGTTGGGCGGGAGATTGGGATGAAGGTGAGGCGGAAGGTGGGGAGGGAGGGCTGGAATACAAGCGCGGACGCCGACCAACAGCATCGCACAGCCCCAAAAGGGTCAACAGAGCTAAAGCCAGCAACAGGCATGGCTTGGTCAGGTTGGTTTCGGCCAAGTTTTGCCAGGGCTCGCCATCCAAAATTTGCAACCCTGCCGCCTGCCAATCAGGATTCAGCGGGCGGGCGGATCCCGCCATGCCGTAATAGCCAGGCGGATGGTCATAGGTCACCGCCGTGGGCTTATCCAGCGGCAACGCTTGGCTATGGGACTGGGCGGGAACCAGGCGGCCATAGCCGTCCAGCTGCCTCCACGCCATCAGGCCAGCCGTTTTTTCTGGAACTTTTACCGTGGCTGGACTGGCTGCTTTTTCTGCCACCAAATTTGCCGCCAAATCAACACCCGCCGCCGCATTCTTTTCGCCCGCCAAAGATTGGCCGTGGGCGGGCATCGCCGCCATTCCCCGCACGGCGGGTTGCTGGCCAGCAAACATGGCTAAGCGTTGCAACAGTTGGGGGAACAGCGCACTCATCGGCAAATCCGACCAATTGGGGGTGGCGGGCACATGCAACAACAGCAACCACCCCTGCCCCAACGGGCGGGCGCTAAGCAGCGGGCTGCCATCGGGCAGGCTTAGCCACGTTTCGCTGGCTTGCTCTACATCTGGCAGACTTAGCCAGGCTTGCTGAATCGCCAGCTCAACCTCTGGCAAATCGGCAACAGGGGTATTGGCCGCCGCCCGCACCCGTTGTTGCACTTGGGGCGACAACAGCCCGCCAAAGCGGCGCGGCTCCGCCAACAATCGGCCTGGCAACAGGGCATCGCGAATCACCCCGCTCGCCCTATTCCCTTGCCCCATATCATCCCCCACCATCACCGCCCCATCGGGGGCATCGCCCGACACCCCAAGCCTTAGCAGCACGCCGCCGCGACTTACCCAGGCGGTCAGAGCGGCACGTTCCTCAGCGTTCAACATCTGATCCTCTGGCCACAGCATCATCGCGGGGATAGGATTGCCGCCCCCCTCAGCCAGCAGGGCGGTCACGTCGGCCATCACGGGCGGGGACGGCTGCAACGCCTGGGTCAAATAATGGGCGGCCTGGCTAAGCGGTGGTCGACTTTGCAGGCTGGCCGCCTCACCAATCAAACCAACGCCAGCATGGCCAGCCCCCACGGGCAACAGCCAAACCGCACCTGGGTGCCGTTGGCCAACCAATCGAAGCTGGCTAGCCTTTGCCAGCTGCGGGGTCGGTGCCAACAGCGGAATGGTTTGCGCGCCGCCCACCAACGTCACCTGCTGCTGCGCCAACAGCTGGCCATCCTCATCCACCAGTTGCAGCTCCTGCCGCTGGCTACCGCCGCTGCTGTTCAACTGAACCAACCACCCCTCAGGCTTAACGGCATTGGCCGGTAGCGCCGTATCGGTTGGCACGGTCAGCGAGTTCAGCGAGTTCAGCGGGGTCAGCGGGGTCAGGCCTGTCAACACCGCTTGTTGCCTGCCCACCAACAGGGGGCGAAGGCGCCCCCCCATCGGCAAGGACGCCTCCAAATTTCCCATGACATTTTTGCTGGCCTGATCCTGCATCGAACCAGTCAGCCACCATACTTGCCCCAACTGATACCACCAGGGCTGCGCCTTAAGATGCTCGGCAAAGCCAGGATCGATTGGCCAACTGTTGGGTTGCCAACGGCCTATCATCGCCTTGGCCTCTTCAACCGCGATGGGCGGTTGCCCCAACGGCGGCAGGGGGGCGGCCAGGCTGGTGGTGCTGATCACATAAACGGGCTGATCGGCGGGCAATTGATCCAACAGGGTGATAGCCGCCTGTTGCAGGGATCCCCAATGCTGGCCAGCCAACCAGCCGTTGTCGATAACCAGCAGGGTGGGTTGATTGGCGATTGGTGGACGGCGCGATGGCCAATAGGGCTGTGCCAGCGCCACCATCAGGCTGGCCAACAGCAACAGCTGCAACACCCGCCGCCAAATTGGGGGGCGCGCCCGTGGCACCAGATTAACAAAGTTCAGCAGCAGGCGGGTTGCGGGAAATGCCACCGTCAGCGGCTGGCGATCGCGCTGGCGCAACCACCACCACAGCAGTGGCAGCAGCAGTAGGGGCAGCAGCCACAACGGCTGATGAAAACTGGGGAACGGTAAGATTGGCATCAGTCCCCCACCGTTTGCAATTCGCGCAACAGGGTGCTTAGGCTGGCGGATAGGGGGGCGGCCGTATCCACCTCCACCCACCGAAAGCCATATTGCTGCGCCAAGCTGTTCATCGCTTGATTGTGATTGGCCAAGGCTATCAGATAGGCGGAACGCACCGCCGCGGGCTGGCTTAACACCACCTCAACCGATTGATTGGGCGCCACAAATTGGCTGGCCTCCTCAAAGGGAAAGCGGCGCTCAATCGGGTCAACCAGCCGTATCAGCAGGCCGTTGCAACGGCGCGCCTGCCAATCCGCCAACACCCCCTGCCACGTTTCGGGCGGATCCATAAAATCCCCCACCAGCACCAGGGTGGATCCAACCATGCGGTTGGGCAGGGTTGGCATTTGATGCAGGCTGGCACCCAGGGATAACCCTTGGGGCGGGGACGAGGACAGCGATGGGGACGGGGAAGCCACATCCTTATGCGCGGACTCTGCCCGCGCCTCCTGCTGCAATTCCTGCTGCAATTCTTGCCACAGCTGTTGCAACCCCGTGTTACCAACGCCCAGCTGGTTGGGGCGCGCCAGCCAGCCAAAACGCTCCTCCCCCTTAGCCAGCAGCATGGCCAAGGCCAGGGTAAGGATCAGCCCCGTTTCCCGCTTGCTGCGCGGGGCATCATGGGACTGAAAGGCCATCGCCGCATCATCCTGGCACCAAAACATCACGGTTTCGCTGCTTTCCCATTCGGTCTCACGGATAAAGGCGCGGTTGGATTTGGCCGATTGGCGCCAATCAATGCGCCGCGCATCATCGCCATCAATATAAGGGCGAAATTGCCAAAAACTTTGCCCAGTCCCCTGGCGGCGCCGTCCATGCAATCCCCCCTGGCTAAGGTGAATTTGCCGCGCCAACTGCTCCGCGGCCAGCAACAGGGCGGGATAGCCCGCCGCCAAGCGCCCGGCGGCGATCATCGGTTGCATGCCTGCATAGGTATCGTTGGCAGGATTGTTGGCTGGCTTGTTGATGCCCCAGGCTACCCCCTGCCTCACCAGACTTTGACGCGCCTTGGCTTTATAGGCCACGATTTGGGATGCAACAGATTTGGCCAGCTTGCGGATTTGGGGATTAGGCAGGCGCAGGCGTGATAGCCACCGACCCGCTGACCCATCTGGCCGAATGGCGAAACGCTTTCCAAACACTATCCAGAACACAACTGGGCCACCACATCGGCAACCGTAATCCCCTCAGCATGCGCCGCGTAATGCAGGGCGATACGGTGACGCAACACATAGGGGGCAACCGCCAACACATCCTCACGCGCGGGGGTCAGGCGACCATCCAGCACCGCACGGGCACGCGCCAACAGCAACAAGGCCTGGCTTGCCCGTGGGCCTGGCCCCCAACGGACTGAGCGTTTGACCATGTCCAACCTGCTGCTTTCTGGCCGGGCGTTGCGCACCAGCGCGACAATTTCTTCCAACAAAGCCTCGCTGACAGGCAAAAAGCGCAGCAGGCGGGGCAGCTGTTGCAGTTGTTCGGCACTAACGGTTGAGCTGTGGAATTCGGCCTGGCCAAAGGCGGTTTGTTGCAGCAGCCCCAGTTCCGCCGCTGCATCGGGATAGCCGATAGGAATCTCCACCAAAAAGCGATCCAATTGCGCCTCAGGCAGGGGGTACGTCCCCTCCATCTCCAGCGGGTTTTGGGTGGCCAGCACATGAAACGGGCGGGGCAAAGGGTAATCGACGCCCGCCACGGTCACCACCCCCTCCTGCATCGCCTGCAACAGGGCGGATTGGGTGCGCGGGCTGGCACGATTAACCTCATCCGCCAACAACAGCTGACAGAATACGGGCCCCTGGAGAAAGCGAAAGCTACGGCGGCCATCGGCGGCCTGATCCAACACCTCACTGCCCAAAATATCGGATGGCATCAGGTCAGGGGTAAATTGCACCCGTTTGAATTGCAGGCCAAAGGCGGTGGCCAGATTGTGCGCCATGCTGGTCTTGGCAACGCCCGGCGCCCCCACCAACAGCGCATGCCCACCCGCCATGATGGTCAGCAGCAGCATTTCAACCGCGGCCTCCTGCCCCAAAATGACCTGGTTAATCTGTTTTTCGGCGGCGTTCAGAGCGGCGGCAATTTTGTCCAACTGCTCCGCCACCACACTGGCGGGTGGGGCATCGGCGGCGGTCGCTTTTAACAGATGGTTGGTGGTGATCACGGTCATGGCAATTGGCTGTTGGGTTGGCTATGCTAATGGGATGGTGCGAATGGGCGCAAGATGGGATAAAGCTATCAATTCACGCTAAAGGAATCTTCGCCCTTGGCCAAGGGCTTTGTTTTGGGATAAATCATTCATGAGCCGTTTTTGGATAATTCTGCTGCGCATTGCCCTGATTGGCCTGCCCATTCTAATGTATTTCCATTGGATAAAGCTGGTTAAGGCTGGTCATCCGCATGCGCGCCGTTGGTTCTGGCTGATGATCACCTGCATCGTGCTGTTGGGCATTGGGCTGGTAAGCTTTATTGTGCTGGATGGGCAACCACGGGGCAGCCATTATCACCCCGCCACCATGGAAAATGGGCGCATTGTGCCAGGGCGTATGGATTAGGATTGGTTGTGCCGCCCGCTATGCTCCCCCCATCTTCAACGCCAACGGTTCTACACCCCCTACCCGATTGGATGCTGGCCGCGCCGTTGCAGCGGGTGATGGCGGCATTGACGCAGCAGGATGCCGATGCAGTGCGGGTGGTTGGCGGCGCGGTGCGCGACCATTTGTTGGGGTTGGCGGTGCGCGATGTCGATTTGGCCACCACCCTGACCCCGCTACAGGCGGTGGCCGCCCTGAATCAGGCTGGCATCAAAACCCTGCCAACCGGCATTGATCATGGCACCATCACCGCCCTGTTGGATGACACCGCCATTGAAATTACCACCCTGCGCCAGGATGTGGCCACCGATGGCCGCCATGCCGTTGTGCGCTTTGGCACCGATTGGCGGGCGGATGCGGCGCGGCGCGATTTTACCATCAACGCCCTGTATCTGTCGCCGACTGGCCAACTGTTTGACTATCATCAGGGGCTGGCGGATTTGGCGGCGCGGCGGGTGCGCTTTATCGGCAATCCGCACCAACGGATTCAAGAAGACGTGCTGCGCCTGCTGCGCTTTTTCCGCTTCAGTGCCAGCTATGCGGCCGAATTGGATGCGGACGGCCTGACGGCGGCGATTACGCTGTCACCGCAACTGCCCCAGCTGTCGGGGGAACGGGTGTGGGCGGAGCTGTCGCGCCTGCTGACCCTTGGCCAGGATGGGCTGGCGATGATGCGGGTGATGGCGAAGCATGCCATCCTGCCCCAACTGTGGCTGCCCGCCGTGATAGCCACCCCCGACCTTGCCAGCTTGCAGGCGTTGTTGAGGGCTGATCCACAGGTGCCGCCAGCCCTGCTGCAACTGGCGGTTCTCATCGGCGGCGCGGTGACGCCCGCAACGCTTAAAAGCCTGGCGGGGCGACTGCGCCTTAGCAATCAACAGCGGCGACAATGGCAGTTGTGGCAGGCGGGATGGCGCTGTTGGCATAGCCAGGATCGCCTGGACTGGTTGGACTGGATCTATCTGAACGGCCTGCCCGCGGGGCAGGAATCGTTGGCCTGGTGGAAGGCGACCCGTGCGACGGGAGTGGCGGGGGCGACGGGATCGGCTTGGGAAGCAACTGGGGCGGCTGGCCAGCGGGAGGGGGAAAACCAAGGTGGGCAGGATGCCGACACCCCCCCGTCACTGGCCGATGCGCGCCAGCAAGCCCTTGACGTGATGCGACGGCTGGGCGATGCGCGCTTTGCCACCAACGGCGATGACCTGCTGGCGGCGGGCTATCCCCCAGGCGCCGCCCTGGCCAACCAGCTGCTCACCCTC
>VEQJ01000073.1 GCA_018883285.1 Alphaproteobacteria bacterium | reverse complement strand
CTCCGTAACTATCCTTCGCCGTATTATCGCTCCATGCCACAAACAGTGTCAGATCTAATTCTGGAACGGCGCACCTCAAAAACCGCAGAGATGACACATCTCTGTTTACTACCAATGGTTACCCCAGTACCGACTCCTTCACATGATTTGGCAGAAGATATAATACGTTTGGTGTCAGAACATTGAGAGGGATTGTAAGACAATCACAACGAATTTTTGCGAACACGTCTTAGAGAGATGGGTAATGTTACCTCGATTCCGCCACCTGCCCCACCACAACCGCGGGATTGAATGCATCGAATCAGGCAACCACCCAGTATTTCTTTCAATTCTCGATTAACCCACTCGCCGCCGCCAATGTGGTCAACAACCATATCGCCCTTGATCCGATTGCAACCGGCGACATTGTGGTTACCAAAACCAGCCCGCTGGTTAACGTCCATGTCGGACAGCTGGTGCCCTATACCATTAAGGTTCAAAACACCACCGCCACCGCCTATAGCAACATTGATATTCGCGACACCATGCCGCCAGGCTTTAAGTACAAAACCGGATCGGCGACGGTTGAGGGGCTGCCCCTGGAGCCCACCGTAACCAACCGCACCCTAACCTGGTCTGGCCAAACCCTGGCCGCCAACGCAACCCGCACCTTTAAACTGCTGCTGGCGGTTGGAACGGGCGTTCAGCCAGGCGACTATGTCAACAGTGCCCAGGCGTTTAGCGGGGTTGGCGGTACCGCCCTATCCAACCTGGCCAATGCCACCGTCCGCATCATTCCCGACCCGTTGTTTGACTGTTCCGAAATTATTGGCAAGGTCTTTGATGACAAAAATACCAATGCCTATCAGGACGATGGCGAGCCTGGCATTGCCAATGTTCGCCTGGCAACCGTTAATGGCCAGCTGATTACAACCGATGAGCATGGCCGCTATCACATTGCCTGCGCGGCGATTCCCGATGCCGATCGTGGCAGCAATTTTGTGCTAAAGCTGGATGAACGAACTTTGCCAACGGGCTATCGCGTGACCACCGAAAATCCAGGCGATGTTCGGCTAACCCGCGGTAAAATGGCTAAGCTGAATTTCGGCGCATCGATCCACCGCGTGGTGCGCGTTGATATGCGTGCCAACGCCTTTGAGGCTGGATCCACCAAGCTAACGCCCCAATGGCAATCCCAGCTGAACGCTTTGCCAGAGCAGTTGAAACAACAGCCGTCGGTTGTTCGCCTTAGCTATGTTCGTGCCCGTAACGAGGATGATGGGTTAGCGCGGGAGCGGTTAAGCGCCACCACCGCCCTGTTGCGCAAACTTTGGCAGGAGAAAAATTGTTGCTATGCCCTGATGATTGAAGAGGAGTTGGTGACCGAATCGCAGGACAAAAAAGAGCCAGCGCAGAAAGGATCCAAGCCATAAAACGGCATCGCACCCTATCTGTTCTGCTGATTGGCACCATCCTGTCCACCCAGGCCTGGGCGGATAGCCCACGGCAATGCGATGGCCAATCTTTTTGCGCACAGCCAGAATCGCCGGGACAGCTGGGTTTCACCTCAGGCGTTGAGGTGCGCCCCGATGGCAACACCCCGCCCAGCGCGGAATATCGCGTCACCGCTGATGAAACGCTGGTGCTGTTGCCGCGTTATGAGCCCGAAAAACCTGGCCTGTTAGAGCGGATTGCGCCCTTTGATTCGGGCTGGCACTTTTTGACCAAAAAGGATCGACAAAATTTAGCCGACCTAGCCAAACGACTCAGCAAAAAACCCGTTTCCCGCATCGAAATTACTGGCTTCGCGGATGAGCAGAATTTGACCTCTATCAGCAGCCAGCGTTATGAGGATAACCAAAAATTGTCAGAGGCGCGCGCCAAGGAAACGGAGGTTTTTCTGCGCTCGCAACCTGGGATGCAGGATCTGCCCATCACCACCAAAGGCCAGGGCAATGCGCAATCCGTTACCAAATGTGATGCCACCCACAGCCATTCTTCAGCAGAAGCCAACAAGGCCTATCAAGCCTGCCTGGCGCCAGATCGCCGCGTCGAAATAGCCGTATGGTACCAACCCACCGCCCCCAAAGGGTGTCAGGGCAAAAATGCCGTGGATAGCGCCGAGCCGTTTCGCGTATCGATTGATGGCGCCCCGATGGATCCGCGCGATGGATCCAACAGCGCCGATCAAACCCGATGCACCGATGTTGCCCTGGAACGCCAAGACATCCAGGTGAAGTTTGATGGCTTAGAAATAACCCCAACCCTTAACGTGACGGCCTATCCCGATGGGGCAGCGCGCGGCGAAACGGTGACCTTTTCCCCCTACAGCAATTATCGCGCCTTTATCCAAAAGGCTGAGCTGCGGATTTTTGCTAAGGGGGTATCCACCCAAACCGAACCACTGGCCATCGTACCGATGGAAGCCAGTGCCGATAAATCCATCGCATGGAAAATTCCCCCAGGGGGGCAGGAAGATGGGTTGCAATACCTGCTGCGCGTTTATGACAAAAATGGCCGCTTTGATGAAACCAAGCCAAAACTGTTGCGCCTGCTTGGGGATCGTCCGCCGCTAACAGAGCCACAAAACCAAAAGCGTGAAGAGCTGATTGGCTATGGCGAAAATCACCTGGGCATTCACAATATCGATGTCACGGGCGGTTCGGTCACCATCAGCGGCACCAACATGAAACCGGGTGGCAAGGTGATGGCGATGAACAGCGATGTTCCCGTCGATCGGGAGGGGAAATTTGCCTATCGCCAGATTCTGCCCGCGGGCGATCACAAAATCGCGGTGACAACCACCGATGGTGATGGCCAAATGCAGGAGTTTTATCGCCCTATCACCGTTCCATCCAACGATTGGTTTTATGTCGGCATGGGCGATCTGACCCTTGGCCAGAATAACGTCAGCGGCCCCGCCGATCTGGTAACGGGTCAAAGCAGTGATCGCAATAAGGGGACTTTCTACGCCGATTCGCGTGCCGCCTTTTATGCTAAGGGCAAAGTTCAGGATGGATGGCAGCTGACCAGCAGCGCCGATACCCAGGAACAGCCTGTCAAAGACCTGTTCAGCAATTTTGCCGATAAAAACCCGCGCTATTTGCTGCGTCGGATTGATCCCAATGCCTATTATCCCGTTTATGGCGATGATTCGACCACGTTAGAGGATGCGCCAACCCAGGGTAAGTTTTACGTGCGGATGGAAAAAGACGACACCAAGGTCATGTGGGGGAATTTCCAAACCCAAATAACCGGCACCGACCTGATTGATTACCGCCGTACCCTTTATGGTGCCAACGCCGAGCATAAAAGCCAGGAGGTCACCAAATTTGGCGAACGTCGCACCGAAATCAACGGCTTTGCCGCCGATCCAGGCACGCTATCTTCCTTAGAAGAATTTCGCGGCACGGGCGGATCGCTGTATTACCTGCGCTCACAAGATGTCACCATTGGGTCAGAGCGGGTACGAATCGAAGTGCGCGATCGTGACTCTGGCATTGTCCTGTCCAGCAAGGAATTGGTCTATGGCCAGGACTATGAAATCAATTACCTACAGGGTCGCATTATCTTGCGAGAGCCATTGTCCTCGAACGCCGATGGATCTGGGCTAATTTCTTCAGGATCCCTCAGTGGCAATCCAGCCTTTTTGGTGGCGGGCTATGAATACACCCCCAGCGTTACAAAGATTGACAGCCTGGTCAATGGCGGCCGGGTCAGCCAATGGCTCAACGATTATCTGCGCCTGGGCGCTACCAGCTATAACCAGGATCATAGCGATGAAAAACAGGATCTTAAGGGGGCGGATGTCATTGCCCGCTATAGCCCAGAAACCTATCTAAAGCTGGAATCCGCCAAGTCAGAGGGGGCGGGAACAGGCGCCCTAAGCTCACAAAACGGTGGCTTTATCTTTAACACCATCCCGCAAACCCGCCGATCCAGTGTCAACGCCAACGCCTATCGGGCGGAGACAGCGTTAAATCTAAAAGACGTCGATGACAGCATGGCGGGCAAGCTGACCAGCTATTTTTTGAATCGCGGCGATGGCTTTTCCTCACCGGGTCAGCTGACCAATGAACAAACCACCCAATCGGGGGTTGCCGCCGATTTGCCCCTGGGCGAACGCCTGAATTTCACCCTAAAGGGGGATCAGAAACGCGGGCGCACGACAGGCGGGGTAAAGTCGGGTGAGGCCGCCGCCAACTACCTGCTAACCCCCGAAAACACCGTAAGCTTGGCCATGCGGTCGGATGATCGAAAAGGCGTTAAGCGGCGGCAACAGCGATATTCTGAATGATGTGGGTGGTCGCACCGATGCCGCGCTAAAGCTGTTGCATGCCCCACTGACCGAAACAGGGCGCAAGGATACCTATGAAGTCTATGCCCTGGGTCAGGGCACGGTGCAGCATGATGTGGGGCGTCGCCGCAATGACCGCGGCGGCGCAGGCGGCAAGGTTGAGGTGACCGACGACCTTTCCCTGTTGGGTGAGGCAACCGACGGCACGGGTGGCGTGGGGGGCAAGGCGGGGGCGGAGTATCGGCATTCGGATCGCACCACCGTCTATTCCAATTATGTGATGGATACCGACCGAACCGATTTGGGCTATCGCGGGCGCAGCAGCAGCTTTATCACCGGCACCAAAACCCGCTATTCCGACAGCATGTCTGCCTTTTCAGAGGATCGCTTTCAAAATTTTGATAATGGCCCATCGGGGCTGATTCATTCCTATGGCCTGGATTTGGCCGCCAGCGACAGTTGGAATATGGGGGCACGCGCCGAACGGGGTACCATTTCTGACCCAACCGCGGGCGATACCGATCGCAACGCGATTTCGTTGAACGCTGGCTATCGGAATGAAAAAAACCGCTACACCGGCGCGGTGGAGCTGCGTGATGATGATAACAACCTGTCTGGCCAGCGCACCTCATGGCTGTTTAAGAACAATTTGGGCTATCAAACCCATGATGATTGGCGTTTGCTGGCTGGATTGGACTATGCCACCAGTGAAGGCAGCGCCAGCAGTCTGGCCGATGCCAATTATACCGAATTTATGATGGGATACGGCTATCGCCCAATTTTGAACGATCGCCTGAACATGTTGTTTAAATACAGCTATCTGGCCGACCACCCGGGCAATGGGCAATTGAACGGCAACCGTTTGCCCTCAGCCAGCGATTATGAACAACGCAGCCATGTGTTGGCGGTGGACGGCATCTACGATATTACAGAAAAATTCGCCCTGGGTGGAAAATACGGCTATCGCTTTGGCGACATACGGGACAACACCGTGGCCAATGCCAATTGGTTTGGCAGTCAGGCATGGTTAGGGATTATTCGCGGCGATTACCACATCGTCAAAGAATGGGATATCACCGCAGAGTATCGCTATCTGGATGCCAAAGAGGCGGGCGACAGCAAATCGGGCTTTTTGGTTGGCGTTTATCGCCACCTCAACAACAATGTTAAAGTCGGGGCGGGCTATAACTTTACCAATTTCTCCGATGACTTAACCGACCTCAGCTATCGCAGCCAGGGGCCATTCGTGAATCTTTCCAGCAAGTTTTAGGGGAGTTTTTCGATGCTGATGGCGGTGGCTGTTTTTCACACGGCCTGTTCAAGTTCTTTTGTTTTTTAATGTTCGTGACCGTGACCACCTCCACCGCCATGGCCACAAACGCCGCGCTATAGCCAAAACCGATGATCAAAAGCTGGGACAAGCTATGTCTCCGTTAACCCATGCCTTGCTGTCATGCATACTACGCTAGGCATGGTATTCTTGACAGCTAAATAAGCACCTAATAACGGCCTTTCAAATAGCGGGTAACTTCAAACTTAGGCATGTAAGGTTCAGAGCGGACATCATTCATTAAGTTCCAAAATAACTCACGCACATAGGTGTTTTCTATATTGGCTGGGTAGAGCTTAAGACTCTCATCCCAATAGTACTGTACGGACTTCTTGTATAGTGGCTGTAAATACTCAAATATGCTCCACCGAAGGTTGTTTAAAAACTCTGCAATTGTACTGATATAATATATAAAGAGATCATTGTGAAATTGCTCACAGAATTCCTCTATGATTAGCAACGCTTGGGTTATTTCTATCGTGACATTGTTTCTGGCAAATATTTCTGTAATTGTCTTTGCTTTTTTATCGAGAGCAAGCGGATTGTGCTTTGAGATATTTCCACAAATATCTATAAATTCTGCGCGAG
>VEQJ01000072.1 GCA_018883285.1 Alphaproteobacteria bacterium | reverse complement strand
TTTTGGGATCCTGCAGGTCGCTTGGATCCCCCGGCCCTGGCCCCACCAGCACCAGGTCAAAATCCGCCAAAAACTCCGCCACATCGGCGGGCAAATTCTGCCAACCGCACAATCGGGTCTGCAAGCCCAAACGATCGAACATATGCTTTAGCATCTGGGTAAATTGGTCTTCGTTGTCGATAATCAGCACACTGGCTTGGCAAAAAGGCCTGCCTGTTGTATCCACCTCCGCCATTTGTTTCTCAAACCAAAAGCGTGACAGCAGGCGGTTACGCGCCGCCAACATTTGTGCCACCTGCTCATCCATAAATTGTGCCAACACGGGCTGCGGCGGGGTTAGGTTGGGGGTGGTAATGGCGCGCAGCAACCCCTGCCCCTTCGCCACCACCTCCAACCGCTCCTTATGCGGCACGGAATCGCGCACAATGCTGGCGCCGCTTTGGATAATCGCCTGGCCATCCAACCCAACCTCCATCGTGCGGATGGTAATCGCGCTGTCCAGTTGCGGCTTGCCCTCAGCATCCTGGCTGCGCACCACAATCGCGCTGGAATAATAGCGTCTGGAATCCCGCTCATATTTTTTAATAATGCGGGCGGCGTTTTGCAGCGGGCTTCCCACCATGGTGGGCGCAAACATCGATGCGCGAAAGGCATCCACGGGATCCATCGTGGTCTGACCAGCCAGCACATATTCGGTATGCAACACCGCGCTCATTTCCCTAAGGAATGGCCCCTGAATCTCCCCCCCCGCGACGCAAATGGCCGACATCATCTTAAGCGTTTCATCAACAACTTGAAAAAGCTCGTTTATCTCTTTGCTATCATTTAGGAAATTGATTAAATCCTGACGGTTGCTAAGGGTCGATTTGGCCAGGGTGCCGCAAATCGGATTCATCTGCACCAGGCCATTTTTGATGCTGATATGCCGTTCGGGCGATGACCCAATGAAATATCGGTCGCCATCAAAAAAGCAAAAGCTCATATACGCACCAAATTCATTGCTGGCCAGGCGGGAAAAAATCAGATGCGCCGTGGCGGCATTGAAGGGCGCGATGCGCAGACGCCCCCGGCGGGACAGCAGAAAGTTTGACCCCTCACCCCGGCAGATTTCGTTGGCAATAATCTGGGCAACCGCCTGTTCAAATTCCTGATTGCTAAGGGCGTAATCGGGGCCATCAACAATTTGCGGCAGCTGGTCGGCATCCCCCATCAACTGATCCAACGCTATTTCCACCACCCGATCCGCCCGCAGGGAGATAATCGGCTCACCCCCGTCGTGCAGGTCAAAACCACGCTCCCGCATTTGGGCATAGGGCACCATGCTGATAACGGGGTTGGCGGCGGTGGCAGCGGGCAGCTCAGTCAGCAGCTGGTGCCGATGCAGCGTGCCAGCCATATAACGGGTCTTGCCATCCTGATGAATCAGGCAATAGGGGGTATCGGGGTCGATGGATTGTGGGGAGAAAGGCAAAGGGGCGGACATCGGTAAATTCTCAAGAGTATTTTAGACGGTAAGGCACTTCATTAAGCCACTGCAAAAGCGGCAGGGATGAAGTCGCCCGCCCCTCTAACTGGCGGGCAGCGCGGGCAGCCAACCCATAACCACCAGCACGATCGCCGTTCCCACCAGCCAAATCAGGGAGAAGGGCAAAAACACTTTCCACCCCAACCGCATCAACTGGTCATAGCGATAGCGCGGCACGGCGGCACGCACCAGAATAAACAGCAGCAGAAACAGACTGGTTTTCAGCGCTAGCCAGATGGGCCCCGGTACCCAGGTAAAGGGCTCGATATTCAGCGGTGGCAGCCAACCGCCCAGGAACAATATGGCCGTCAGCGCGCTCATCAATATCAAATTGGCGTATTCAGCCAGAAAGAATAGGCCAAAGGTCAGGGCGGAATATTCAACGAAATAGCCCGCCACCAACTCCGATTCCCCCTCAGGCAAATCAAAGGGCGTCCGCTTCGTCTCCGCCAGCATCGACACGAAAAAGATAATCAGCAGGGGAAAATGCGGCACCACGAACCACAGGTTTTTCTGGGCCATCACAATATCGCTAAGATTTAGCGACCCAACGCTTAACAGCACGCTGACCAACACAAAGCCAATCGACACTTCATAGGACACCATTTGCGCGGCGGATCGCAACGCGCCCAAAAAGGCGTATTTGGAATTGCTGGCCCATCCCGCAATGATAATGCCGTAAACCGACAGCGACGAAATGGCGAAAAAATACAACAGACCAACATTGATGTCGGCCAACACCACCCCCTGGTCAAAGGGTATGACCGCCCAGGCAATCAGCGACAGCACAAAGGTCAAAATCGGGGCAAACAGAAACAACAGGCGGTTGGCATTGGTGGGGATGATGGTTTCCTTGGTCAGCATCTTAAGCCCATCGGCCAACGGCTGAAACAACCCAAAGGGCCCCACCACATTGGGCCCACGGCGCAGGTGAACCGCGCTTAAGACCTTACGCTCCACATAGGTTAACAGCGCGACCGCCACCAACAGGGGCAGGATAATCACCAACGACCACAGCCCGCTGTGCACAACGGGCAGGCCATAGCTAATCCAAAAGGGTGTATCGAACATGGGGATATCTCCTGACTAGGCCGCCGCCTTATTGCCCAGCACGAAGGCTTCGGTGCATTTGGCCATGGTTTCCGAATTGCGGCTGATAACATCGGTCATATAGTAGTTGGCAATCGCGGGCTGCATCGGGGTGTCAATCAGGCGGCCAGGCTGGCCAAAGCTTTGCCATGGCGCGGGTTGCAGCGTGTCAAGCTGGCTGAACAGCGGATCAAAGGCCTTGGCCAGCGCCAATCGTACCTCAGCCAAATCGTTATAGGGCAGGGTTTGGCCAATCCGTTCCGATAGGGCGCGCAGGACTTTCCAATCCTCCCGCGCTTCGCCTGGCGGCAAAATCGCCTGCTGCGTGCTTTGCAAGCGCCCCTCAGTATTTTTGTACCAGCCCGTCTTTTCGGTATAGGCCGCGCCGGGCAGCACCACATCGGCCGCCGCCGCGCCCGCATCGCCATGATGCCCCTGGTACACCACAAAGCTGGAATTGCGCAGCTTGGATAGCTCCTCAGCGGGCAGGTCATCAACGCCTATCAGGTACAGCAGCTTAATTTTGCCTGCCGCCGCCTCAGCCATTATCTCGCCCACGCCGACTTTGGCATCCTGCGGCACAAAGCCTAAATCCAGCCCTGCCACCCGTGAGGCGGCGGTGTGCAGCAGGTTAAAGCCGTTCCACCCATCGCGGACAAAGGCGTATTTGTCGGCCACGGCATAGGCAGTGTGCAGAATCGCCGCGCCGTCGGGGCGGTTAACCGCGCCGCCACCCAGAATCAGGGCGGGACGCTGCGCCGCCTTTAGCTGCTCAACAAAGGGATGCTGCCCGCTCAACACATCCTGCAGTCCCAGGGGGCTGCGCCCCATATGCTGATAGGGATAGTTCAGTTGCGGGGCAACGCCAATCACCCCAATCGGGAAACTGCCCATACCGCTGCGCAGATAGGCTTTGCGCAGGCGGGCATTGATCATGGGGGCTTCCCACCGTGGGTTGCTACCGACCAGCAGCAGGGCGTCGGCCTGCTCAATCCCCGCAATCCCGCTGTTAAACAAATAGCTTGCCCGTACCCCAGGCAGCAATTTGGCGCCATCGGTGCGGCAATCCAAATAGGGGCTGCGCAACCGCTCCCCAAACAATTTTTTGGCCAGGAACATGCTTTCGGCATCGACCATTGCCCCCGCCAACACGGCGATTTGATCCCCTTTCAACCCATCCAGGCTGCGGGCAATCGCGGCAAAAGCCTCATCCCAACTGGCCGCAACCAGCCGTCCATTTTTGCGTACATAGGGGCGATCCAGCCGTTGCCGTTTCAACCCGTCGCAGGCGTGGCGGGTTTTATCGGCAATCCACTCCTCGTTCACATCTTCATGCAGACGGGGCAGGATCCGCATCACCTCAGCCCCCTTGCTGTCAATCCGAATATTGCTGCCCACAGCATCCAACACGTCAATCGATTCGGTTTTTTTCAGCTCCCACGGGCGCGCCTTAAAGGCATAGGGCTTGCTGGTCAACGCGCCAACGGGGCACAGATCCACGATATTGCCTGACAATTCGGTGTTAACCGCCTGTTCCACATAGGTGGCAATTTCCATTTTTTCACCACGGTTCAGCGCCCCCAGCTCCGACACCCCCGCCACCTCTGTCGCAAAGCGCACACAACGGGTGCAGTGGATGCAGCGGGTCATGATGGTTTTGACCAAGGGGCCCATGTTTTTATCGGTTACCGCCCGCTTAGGCTCCTGATAACGGCTGCGGTCAGAGCCAAAGGCCATTGCCTCATCCTGCAAATCACACTCACCGCCCTGGTCACAGATGGGGCAATCCAGCGGGTGGTTGATTAACAGAAATTCCATCACCCCGGCGCGGTCTTTTTTAACCTGCTCACTGTCGGTTCGGATAACCATGCCATCGGCCACCGGCATCGCACAGCTGGCCACGGGTTTGGGCGATTTGTCCATTTCCACCAAACACATGCGGCAATTGCCCGCAATCGCCAGGCGATCGTGATAGCAAAAGTGCGGTATTTCAATGCCCTGCATCTGGCATGCCTGCATGACTGTATAGCCAGCCGGCACCTCGATCTCAACACCGTTGATGGTTAATTTCGGCATCTGAATAACCCCTTCCCCAATGAACCGGGGAAATTGAAAGATTGTCGCCGCAATCTAGCGCGGTTGGAGGCGAAGCTCAACCGTGATGTGAAGATGGTATGAGCTTTGGGGGAAATAGAACCAGGATCTGCAGACAACCTGCTTTTTTTGTTCGCCTGTTTTTGCATATGCGAAGCATGTCCGTTGGCGGTCAACAAACAATAGCATAGCATTAGCAATCCTTATTCATTGAGGAAAAAACCAACTTACAGGAGAAAATGATGTCAGGAAATAACAGTAATAACGGCGTGGTGGAACCCCGTATAGGGCTCAGAAACTACTTGGCGGAAACCAACGCAGAGTCTGGACACAAGGTGACCAACGAAGAGTCTGGACAAGAGGTGACCAACGAAGAGTCTGGACAAGAGAATACATTTACAAGAACCACATACGACCCTGTCTACTTGCGCGAAATCACGGCAGAGAGAAGAAGCTACCGCTAAGCGGCGGCGACTGCCCGCCCCCGGGGAGGTTTGGCTTTTTTGGTGTTCAGCGCGGCTTGCTGCAAAATCCTTTCTTCCACCAGGGGGCGGAAGTGGCGCAGCAAGCCCTGCACCGGCCAGGCCGCCGCATCACCAAAAGCACAGATGGTGTGCCCCTCAATCTGCCCCGCCACCTGTTCCAACACGTCAATCTCGCTTAAATCCGCCTGCCCCTTGGCCAGCCGATCCATCATGCGCCACAACCACCCCGTCCCCTCACGGCATGGGGTGCATTGGCCACAGCTTTCGTGTTTGTAGAAATAGGATAGGCGGGCGATGGCGCGAATCAGGTCGGTGGATTTGTCCATCACAATCACCGCCGCCGTGCCCAGTCCGCTGCGCACCTCCCGCAGGCTATCAAAATTCATCAACACGGTGTCGCAAATTTCCCGCGGGATTAGGGGAACTGAGGATCCGCCAGGGATAACCGCCAACAAATTGTCCCAACCGCCGCGCACGCCGCCCGCGTGTTTTTCAATCAAATCGCGCAGGGGGATGCCCATTTCCTCCTCAACATTGCAGGGCTTGTTGACATGGCCAGAGATACAAAAAATCTTGCTGCCCGTGTTTTTGGGTTGCCCCAGCCCCGCAAACCAGGTTGCACCCCGCCGCAAAATGGTTGGCGTAACCGCGATGGTTTCAACATTGTTGATGGTGGTCGGGCAGCCGTAGAGGCCAGCGTTGGCGGGAAAGGGTGGCTTAAGCCGTGGTTGCCCCTTGCGCCCTTCCAGGCTTTCCAGCAGCGCCGTTTCCTCCCCACAAATATAGGCACCCGCGCCGCGATGCAGATAGATATCGCAATCCCAGCCGCTTTTGCAGGCATTTTTGCCGATTAGACCTGCCGCATAGGCCTCATCAATCGCCTGTTGCAGGTGCAAGGCCTCGGTGTAGTACTCCCCACGAATATAGATGTAACAGGCCTTTGCCCCAATGGCGAAACTGGCAATCAGGCATCCTTCCAGCAGCAGATGGGGATCAAAGCGCAAGATGTCACGATCCTTGCAGGTGCCAGGCTCACTTTCATCGGCATTGACCACCAGATAGTGCGGACG
>VEQJ01000350.1 GCA_018883285.1 Alphaproteobacteria bacterium | reverse complement strand
GCCGTACCATTGGCGGGAACTACGGCTACCCCTGGCTTGCCCGTCATCAATGGTGCTGCCCGCCCAGAGGGGGTGTATGACAGCAATGGTGCAACCGCGAACACCCTAACCAACGGCAATATCTACTACAAAGTGTTGTTGGCGCTCTAGCCGAAGGTTTGGGCGGAGCTTTAGGCAGGTTTGATGACCCGCTCCACCACCCGATTCTGCGCCAGGCGATCGGCCAGATTGCCAAAGTCCACCACGTCCAGGGGTTGATCCTGATTGGTGCAGGAAAACACGATCCGCTCCAACCCTGTTGCGGGATCCACATGCCGCTGCACACACTGGCCACAGATTTGCTTCATCATGCATTGCATCGGCGAATTGATGCTGCCAATCGCCTGATGATGGGGACTTAGCAGCGGGCTAAGGCGGCCATGACGGGCGGCCGCCACCGCCGCCATCATGCGGTCGGATCCAATCGCGATAATCCGTTCCACTTGCCCCAGCGCGATTGCGGCTTCACCCAATTCCCCCGCGCCATAGGCCATCAACCCATCGACGATATTGCCAACAAAGTGGCGATCTTGCGGACGGTTGGGGTTGGGGGCAAAGCCTGGCGCCTGGTCACAGCACCACAAGATAACATCGGCCGCCTGTTCAATATCGGCCACGCGAAAGCGGTCAGCGGCGTTTTTGTAGCCGGCGGCGTACAGCACCCGACAGCCCTTAGCCCGCAAGGCCTGTCCAATCGAAAACAGCACGGCGTTGCCCAGCCCCCCACCGATCAGCAGCACGGTGGCATCTTGCACAATCTCCGTCGGGGTGCCGGTTGGCCCCATCAGCACCACCGCCTCCCCCACTGACAGGTTAGCGCACAGATCGCTGGATCCGCCCATTTCCAGCACGATCATGGCCACCAGCCCCTGTTGGTGATCGACCCAGGCGCCCGTCATCGCCAGGGGTTCCATCGCCTGCGCCGTGCCGCTGCGGCTTTCGAAATTTTGCAGGCGAAAGAATTGGCCAGGCTGAAAATGACGGGCGGCCATCGGTGCCCGCACCACCACCTCCACAATGGTGGGGGTCAGGCGTTCAACCCGCACCACCCGCGCTATCAGCCCGTCGTCCAACTCTGCCACCAAATCCTGCCAGCTTTTGCCATCCTGCTCAGCCTGCGGTCGTCGTTGCTGCATCGCCATCCCCACCTCGGGATAGCCGCGCTTTGCGCTGGCCATTGCGCCCACCACATTGCCGGCAAAGCCAGGATGCAGATCGCCAAACACGCTTAGGCGGCGGCCATCGGCTCCCGTCATGGCAGGCGGCGCCAGCAGTACTTGTGCCCGCGATGGTTTTGCCCCCGCCTCTGGCACCATGGGATGCCCCGCCAGATCGGCCGCCGCAAAGCCGCGCCCTTCTCCGCCAGATGCCCCCTCCGCTGCCCCCTGCCCTGCCAGCGTTACGGCGGCGTCCTCCTCCATCGCCAGTACCGTGTTGGGC
>VEQJ01000349.1 GCA_018883285.1 Alphaproteobacteria bacterium | reverse complement strand
GCCTGGGCAACCGCCATTACCGCCTGTTTAGTAGGGATGGCCGTAAGGCAGTGCTTAGCAGCTTGCACCTGTTGCTTCCGGGACTGATCATCGGCCTATGGTTTCGGGGTGCAGGCTATGCTGAGCAAAGCTTCGGCATGGGCTTTGACACAATCAATCAGAAAATTACCAAATTTAGCAACAGCTTTGGTGCCATCCGCATAATGGGGGAACACTATATTGATTTGTATGTGATCGGCTGTTTTCTGGCGCTAACAGCAACCATTATTTTAAACAACAAAATAACAAAAAATAATTTTTTGGTCGGCTTAGCGTTAGTATTTCTTGGGTTTGCCACCCTATTCCCCGACAACATGTTTGATTCTGGAGTTTTTGATGCCCGCCTGTACCAAGTTGTTTTGACACTAGCAGTCATCAGCATTCACCCAATAATAGCCGACAAAGTGTTCGCCCGCTTTTGTCTGGTTTTCCTGACGTTATGCATTGGCATTCGCATCGCCACCTTTGCCTACAATGCCGAAAAAATTACCCATGATGTGACGCTGTATCGGACGGCCTTTCAACAGCTTGATCCAGGCAAAAAGCTGTTGTTGTCGATGCAGATACAACAAAACAATCTGTGTTATTTGTACGGCAATCCCTATGGCGATTTGGAATGTAAGGCCGATGCACTGCAATCAAAGGGGGTCACCCATGTGGCGCATTACACCAGCTTTGCGATCATGGATCGTTCGGTTTTTGCCACGCCATTTTTTGCCCATCCCGCCAAACACAGCGTTATCGTTCGCCCCGCCTATCAAGCCATTGCTGAGATTGATAACAATCCTGCCATTTGGGAATGGCTAAACGGCACAGCGCCTAAAGGCTTTTTCATGCGGTCCAGCCGTTTAACCTGTTTCCGTGAAGTCAATTGCCCCTGGCCAACTTGGCGGCAGGATTTTGATTACATCATGATCATGAATTTGCGCAGCGATTTTGTCGATCCGCCTGGCATGACCCTGTTGTTCACCGACCCGCGCGGCTATGCCAAGCTGTATGCGATCGACCACAGCTGGCAACCGCCGGCCAGCCCGCCCACTCAATAAGCCCTAATAGCCATCCCCCCGCCCTGGGCAATACTGGCAGAAATACAGAAATACTGTGGTGATAAGGTCAATTCATGCTAAGCTATCGTTCCGCATCGATGCCAATGCTGGCACATATGTTGCGGCGCATGTGTTTAGGCGAAACAACCCGAATTTTATTAGGCCATTCCATGGACGAATACCCTACCCCGCAAGAATCCCCCACTTGCCCGTTGCGCTCAGCCCCGTTGCGCCCAGCATGGAACAGCACGCCAGGCCAAACGCCATCGGCCACCAACACCCCCCTGCCCCCACCCCCAACCGATTTGGCGGCTGGGGCAACCGTGGCGGTGGCCATGTCGGGCGGCGTGGATAGCAGCGTGGCGGCCGCCGTGCTGGCGGAGGAGGGCTATCGGG
>VEQJ01000348.1 GCA_018883285.1 Alphaproteobacteria bacterium | reverse complement strand
TTTTCTTCATTTGAAACAATGGCGTGGAATCGCCACGCGATACCTTAAAAATACAAAATCTTTCCTCGCCGCTGTCCACATCCGATGCATCATTATGTGGGCAAAAATCTCGTGACTACACTATCTAGGTCGAGCAAAATAAATATTTAGCCAGCTATCAGGCCACCTTTTTGGCCAGCAATTTTTTCAGCGCGTCGGCCACCTGATCCACAGTAATCTGCTTCATGCACTGATTGTCCTGGCAGGGGGATTTGCGATGGTTGCTGGGCGACACGCAGGGGGAGCAGGCCAAGCCGCGGAACAGATAGCTCGCCCGAGGGTTCAGCGCTCCATACAGTGCATAGGTTTCTGGCCCATAGAGAATGACCGACGGCAAATGAAACGGTGCGGCGAAGTGGGCGGGGCCGCTATCGTTGCTGATCATCGCGCTGGCCAGGCTGTACAGCGCGGGCAGATCATCCATCTTGGTAAAACCGGCCAGATTGACCGCACGGCCAGCGGTTTTGACGCCCTTAGCCGCGGTAGCCGTATCAGCCCCCTCGCTATTGGCCGCCAGCAGCCTGCCGACCATAATGCCGGCCTGCTCCGCCTCACTAGGGGATCCGGTTACCAAAATCGCCGCATCGGGATAGTCGGCCAACAGGCGGTGACCCAGCGCGACAAACTGATCGGCAGGCCAACGGCGCAGCGGCATCAGCTCACTAGCGTTGGGGTTAAACAGCAACCATTTGGGATAGTCGGCCAATTGTGGAAAATGGTTCAACAGGCGCTGACGCATCTCCGCCAACGCTGCCTCCTCCACGGGTCTGGGTGCCAACACCAGCTCCTCATCGGTAAAGGCACGCTTGGTCAGCGGCAGGTTGGTGGGATCCTCCAGCGGCGCATGAATCAGGCTTAAAAAGCTTTTGCCAATATGCTGATACGGGTTGTACAGCACGCGGTGGGTCAGATGGCTGCCGCGATACAACCCCTCTCCATAAAAACGATCAAAGCCAACCCGCAACGGTGCCCCGCTGAACAGGCTAAGCAGACTGGTAAAGCGGGAAAACAGTTCCAGATCAATCACGATGTCGATCTTCAGCTGGTTCAGGCGCCACAGCACCGATACCGTATCAACCAACAGCGTCCACAAACTGTTGCTGCGAATCGTCAGCTGCCGTTCACGCGGCACGGTGCCCATGATATCCAAGCTGCCACGGTTTTGCGCGAAAATCAGAAAGTACTGCTCCGCCTGCGGGTACAGTTCCTGCGCACGACGCAGGGCGGGATCGGCCAAAATGGTGCTGCCCATCTCCGACAGTTCAATAAATAGGATTTTTTTGGCAGCCGCGGGATCGGGGCGGGGCTCAGGCACAAACAGCCGCCGCTTAAGACGCAGGCCAAGGCTGGAAACCCAAGTCAGCGGTATGCCAAGCCAGTAATCAATTTGCCGCATGCGATCAATGTTCATTGTCCCGTCCCCAAAAGACCCTAGGTTCTAAAATGAAGTGCAACACCTTAGAG
>VEQJ01000347.1 GCA_018883285.1 Alphaproteobacteria bacterium | reverse complement strand
GCGCAGGCATAGTCATAGGTGCGGCCATCGCCCATCACCCCAACGGTTTTGACGGGCAACAGCACGGCAAAGGCTTGCCAAATTTTGTCGTAATACCCCGCCTCCCGCAGGGCGCTGATATACTCATGATCGGCGGCGCGCAGCAGCGCCAACTTCTCCCGACTGATGCCGCCAGGCAGGCGGATGGCCAGCCCCGGCCCAGGGAAAGGATGCCGCCCAAGCAGGCTGGCGGGCAGACCCAGCTCACGCCCCAACACCCTAACCTCATCCTTAAACAACAGGCGCAGAGGCTCCACCAGTTCAAAGCGCAAGCGTTCGGGCAGGCCGCCAACATTGTGGTGCGATTTGATGGTGGCCGATGGCCCACCGCTGGCCGACACCGACTCAATCACATCGGGGTACAACGTCCCCTGCGCCAAAAATTTGATGCTGCCAGCCGCGCCGAATTTCAGGCAGGCTTGCTCAAACACCTCAATAAAGGTGGCGCCGATGATTTTGCGCTTTTCCTCAGGCTCCACCACCCCGTCCAGCCGCCCCAAAAACAGCGCGCTAGCATCGACAATCTCAACGGGCAGCTTG
Source organism: Alphaproteobacteria bacterium (assembly GCA_018883285.1). GTDB lineage: Bacteria > Pseudomonadota > Alphaproteobacteria > CAISOG01 > CAISOG01 > CAISOG01. The sequence goes on along the minus strand of VEQJ01000347.1, from coordinate 931 downwards.
GCCTGTTCCACCAACAGCTGCATCACCTCAGCCGCCTCATTGTGGCGCAGCAGGCCAGTATCGACGAAAAAGCAGTGCAGCTGATCCCCGACCGCCTGATGCAACAGGGCGGCGGTGACCGCCGAATCGACGCCGCCAGAAATGCCGCAAACCACCTTTTCACTGCCGATTTGCGCGCGCAGCTTGGCAATCGCCTCATCCTTATAATTGGCCATTTGCCAATCGGGCTGGCACCCCGCGATGCGGAACAAAAAGTTGCGAATCAGGCGGTCGCCGTCGGGGGTGTGCACCACCTCTGGATGAAACTGCACGCCGTAGCGTTTGGCATTTTCATTGGCCATCAGGGCTATCGGCGCGGCGTCGCTTTGCGCTACCAGCTGGAACCCTGGCGGAATCGCCGTGACCTTGTCCCCATGGCTCATCCACACGGTGTAATCCTGCCCCTGCTGCCACACCCCCTGTAACAGCGGGGAATCGGCCACCACCCGCACGCTGGCACGGCCAAATTCCCGCCCGGGGGAGGATTCAACCCGCCCGCCCAGGCTGTGTGCCATCAGCTGCTGCCCATAGCAAATGCCCAACAGCGGCAACGGGGTTTGCCAAAATTCGGCGGGCAGGTTGGGCCCCCCGTCGGCAACACTGGCGGGCCCACCCGACAGAATAATGCCCTTAACGGCTGTATCCGCCGCCAATCTGGCCAAGGTTGCATCGTGATAGGGCATGATTTCGCAGTACACACCCGCCTCCCGCACGCGGCGGGCTATCAGCTGGGTAACCTGGCTGCCGAAATCGATAATGATAATGTCGCTTTTCATAGGGCATCTTTGCCACATCCTGACCACAGCGTAAAGGCGGATTCGTCGATTTTGTCATCCCAACGAAATTGGCACGATTCATGCATCTTAGTCCGTGTAGAGGAGATGTCATGACC
>VEQJ01000071.1 GCA_018883285.1 Alphaproteobacteria bacterium | reverse complement strand
ATTGGGGATCGTTTGATGCGGCAGGCTCCCTCAACGGTGTTCTTGCTCATTATTGGAACAAGAACGTTATGATGCAGGCCAGCAGCCCCGAGGTGTTAAGCGATCTGGTGCAAACTTTCAGGGCAGCGGTTAGCCGCCCGATCGCTGGCGTTATGGGTGTCAATGACCAAGCAAGTCAGGTCATTAAGGAATTGGGGTTGTCTGATGCAGCCTATGCCTTAAATAGTAATGAGGGTTTATACTCCCTCGATCTGGCTCAATTGACCTTACCAACAAATCTGCACAGCGACTCCTACCGCATGGTGGGGATTGAGGCGATCGACCGCACGCTTCTGACCCAATGGCTAAGAGCTTTTGAAATCGAAGCTCTACAATTAGATGATGATGATGCGTTAACAACCTATATTGAAGATCTTGTGGACAGGAAGCTGGCTCGTGGTGACAACTGGGCTTTGTTGGTTGATGATAACCCCGTGTGTTTGAGTGGTTTTAGTGCCACCCTGCCCGACGTCGTGCAGATTGGCCCGGTTTGGACACCGCCAGAGCATCGCAGCAACGGCTATGCCCGCACCCTGCTGGCCTTAACCCTGGTGCAGGCACGGGAGGAGCGGGGTGTAGAAAAAGCCATCCTCTTCACCGATGTGCCCGCCGCCGCCAAAGCCTATGAAGCCATTGGGTTCCAACAAATAGGCAATTACCAATTAAGCCTGCTGAAACAACCCATCACCCTGAATCCACCAACCCCTGAAAACCAGCGCAGATAGCGACATCCCATGCCCCATACTTTTTCCCCTATCCCTGACCTGCTGGCTGAGCTGGCGGCGGGGCGCATGATCATCCTGGTCGATGGGCAGGTGGTCGATGGCGAGCGGCGGGAGGATGAGGGGGATTTTGTGATGGCCGCTCAGCATGTCACGCCTGAGGCTATTACCATGATGACCCGCTACGCCAGTGGCATCATCACCGTGCCGATGACCGCCGCCCGCCTGCAGCATCTGCAGTTGGAGTTGATGGTGCCCGACAACCGCGAAAGCTTTCAAACCGCCTTTACCGTTACCGTGGACGCCAGCGATGGTATCACGACGGGCAGCAGTGCCAGTGACCGCGCCCGCACCATCCAATTGCTGGCCGATCCCGCCACCGACCCCCACGCCCTGGTGCGGCCAGGCCATGTTAACCCACTGCTGGCGCGCGCTGGCGGCGTGCTGGTACGGGCGGGACACACCGAGGCCTCTGTTGATTTGGTACGGCTGGCGGGGTTGCATCCCTGCGCGGTGATTTGCGAAATCATGAACGATGCGGGGCAGATGGCCGATCTGCCCGACCTTACCCAATTGGCTGGCCAGCTGAATCTGAAAATGGGGCGGATTGCCGACCTGATTGCCTATCGATTGGCGCACGAAAGCTTGGTGGAGCAGGTGGCGGAACAGCCCTTTCATTCCCATTTTGCTGGCGATTTTCGCCTGATGACCTTTCGCGCCCTGACCGATCAGCAACAGCATCTGGTGCTGGTTAAAGGCGAGCTGACCGCTACGTCAGATGACGATACGGTGTTGGTGCGGATGCACAGCCTGAACCTGCTGAACGACCTGTTGGGGGATCAACATGGTCGCCCGGATGAGCTGCGCCGTGCCATGATACGGATTGCCGAAAAAGGCCGCGGCGTGCTGGTACTGCTGCATGGGGCGGGCGATTTGTTGCAGGGGGTGGCATCATTGGACGATCTGCAGGCAACGGGCACCGCTAAGCCAGTGCTGCGCCGCTATGGCATTGGCGCGCAAATTCTCAAAAAACTGGGGCTGCACCACATCGCCCTTCTTTCCAACCAACCGAAAACCATTGTCGGATTGGATGGCTTTGGGCTAAGCGTTAAACGCTTTGAAAGTTTTTAACGTTAGTTCGTGAAGTAAGGACAGTACCCCCATGACCGATCAACCCGCTGCCGATGCTGGCCAACCGTCAACCGACCCCGCCAAGCCGAATCAACGCTTGCGACGCGCCGCCCGTGTGGCCACCGTGCAAGCCTTGTATGAAATGGCGCTGACTGGCCATGGGCAGGCCGACGCGCTGACCTATCGGCGGGAATCGCGGCAAACCCTGGACAATGATCTGCTGGTGGAATTGGTGCAGCATACCAGCAGCAACAACGATGCGTGGGATAAAACCCTGATCCCGCATCTAAGCGCGAATTGGACTTGGGATCGCCTGCCCCTGCTGCTGCGGGTTATTTTGCGGGCGGCATTGTGCGAAATGACGATGGCCGTCACGCCGCCGCGGGTGGTCATTAACGAATATGTAAACCTTACTAAGCAATTCTTTGAAGTGGATGAGCCAAAATTTGTCAACGCCGTGTTGGATCGGTGCTACAAACAACAGGTCGCCAATGGGGTGTTGCAAGAATAATTCAGCCTTATGGAATAACCTAACGATGAAGGCGCCGTGATGAAAAAAAAGGCTTTTGTTGGCGGCGCTGTCCTGGTTCTGCTGGGCATAGGCGGCTTTGTTGTTTTTCAGAAAATGACCCATCCTTCCTCCGTTGATGAGCCTAAGCCTGTCGAACTTACCCCCGCGGAAAAAGCCGCCACCATTAAGATCCCGACCTTTTTTTTGATGGACGCCTTTAAACTTCCTGTCCTACGCGATGGACAGGTTAAAGATTTTTTGTTCGTATCCGCTACACTAGAGCTTAAAGATGAAAAAGATTTAGAAAAATTTTCTTCCAATAAGGAACGCTTACGCAACGATGTGTTGAATGGGCTTCGCCATGCTGCCTCACTTCCAGAACGATTTAACCAGCTTTCTGAACCCGCCATCAAACAAAAAATCCTGGACGTCACCAATAAAACCCTGGGGGAACCGTTGATCAAAGAAGTCTTGGTCAAAAATTTGATTATTCAACCTGTTAATTATGCTGCCCACCCCACGAAAAATGACTTTAGATTCGGCGATTCTGGCGGCGATATGGGATCAGGCAAGGTCGAAACCAGCCCTTAGATACTTAGCCCTCATTTTTAAATATTGGGTAGGATCTCAAATCCTAGCCGTTTTTCAGGCCTTAGCATCGCATGGATCCTACCCACAGGGGGTAGGATGACAGCGGAGTGGTGGGGATGACGGGGGTAGGATGACAGCGGAAAGGCGGCAATAACGGATCTAGGATAATAACGGAGTGGCGCTAACAGAAAAGAAGCAGAAAAAGCCCTAGCCTTAGGAAGCCGTGCCCCCTCCCGCCCCTGCCCCAGCCCCAACATCGGCACCAGAGCCAGCGTTTACCCAAACCCGCAGCCATTTAAGGCGGCGGCCGTCGCCATCCAACACCTCAAAGCTCAAGTTTTTTTCGGGCAGTTCGACCACCTGCCCCCGTTTGGGAATTTCCCCCGCCAAGGTGCTGACCAGGCCGCCAACGGTATCGATATCCTCCTCAACCTCTTCGGCCAGATGCAGCCCCAGCGATTGATCCAACTCCTCCAACGGGGTGCGGGCGCGCACAAAAAAGCTGCCATCGTTGCGTTTAGAGATGTTGCCCTGATCCGCCACATCATGCTCATCCTCAATTTCGCCAACAATTTCCTCAATCAGATCGGAGATGGTGACCAGGCCATCGGTGCCACCAAATTCATCCACCACCACCGCCAAATGGGTGCGGGTCAGCTTCATCTGGAACAGCAAATCATAGGCCTGCATCGATGGCGGCACATACAACACCTCACGGATCAGGTCTTTAATCGGTGTCGCGGTTTCGCCCCAGTGCGGCAGCAGGTCTTTGATATGCACCATGCCGATAACATTATCCAGGGTTTCGCAGAACACGGGCAGGCGCGAAAAGCCATCATCCCCCTGCAACGCCAAATAATCCTTAATCGTCGCATCCTCATCAATTGCCAGAATGTCGGGGCGGGGCACCATCACATCGCGCACGGTCAGGTTGCGCAGCTTAATGGTGTTGGCGATCAGCTCCCTCTCCTCCTCCCCCAGGGGGCGGGTGTTATCGGTATGATCCTCAATCAACCCTTCCAGGGCGGCGCGAAGGCCCGGCTCGCCCGATTCAGGCCTAAGTTTATGAACAATGTTGCGCCAAATGGTGGTCATGATGCATCCCTGCCTGGTGATGAATGGTTGGTGTCGCGCGCGTCATAGGGGTTGGCGATACCCATTTGCGCCAGAATTTTTGTCTCCAAGGCTTCCATTTCCTCCGCTTCCTCATCCAGCTCATGATCATAACCCAACAAATGCAACAAACCATGAACAATCAAATGGGCGAAATGATGCGCTATCGACAGCCCCCCCGCCGCCGCCTCAGCCGACACCACGCCCGCAGCCAAATACAGCTCACCCGTTGGTTGCTCGGCCAGCGCATCAGCCAACAGTTCAGGGGGCATGGGGGGCGCATCGTCATCGCTGTAGGAAAAGGACAGCACGTTGGTGGGCTTATCCCGCCCCCGATGATCGCGGTTCAGTTGCTGCAGCAGGTCGTCATCCGCCAACACGATATCGATCCGATGCTTGGTCAGCTCAGGCTGCACAGCCGCCACCTGCTGCCACGCCCGCTGCGCCACAGCCAACGCATCGGGCAGCATCCGATCCCAATCGGGATGATCAATGATAAGATTTATCGGGATATTGGACGGCATAGCCAAATCAGGAATTTGCTTCATAGGCTCTAATAATACGGCCGACCAGCGGGTGGCGCACAACATCCTGATCGGTAAAGCGGGCAATCGCAATGCCGGGCACGCCGTTCAACACCTCAACCGCCTCAGCCAACCCCGACCGTTGCCCCGATGGCAGGTCGATTTGGGTCAGATCCCCCGTAATCACCATCTTACTCCCCTCCCCCAAACGGGTCAGGAACATCTTCATTTGCGCGGTGGTGCTGTTTTGCGCCTCATCCAAAATTACATAGGCGTGGTGCAGGGTGCGGCCACGCATAAAGGCCAGCGGCGCAATTTCAATCTCACCCGTTTCCATCCGCCTGGCAGCCTGATCCGACGGCATCATGTCGTACAGCGCGTCGTACAGCGGGCGCAGATAGGGATCGACCTTTTCCTTAAGATCACCGGGCAGAAATCCCAACCGTTCCCCCGCCTCAACCGCTGGCCGTGACAGGATGATGCGATCAACCTGATTGGCGGCCAACATCGCCACCCCCATCGCCATCGCCAGATAGGTTTTGCCCGTCCCGGCGGGCCCCACCCCGAACACCATGTCATGCTTCTGCAACGCCTCAACATAGGCACGCTGGCCAGCGGTGCGGGGCTCAACGTAGCGTTTGCGGGTTTTGATGCCGCCGCCCTCAACAAACAATTGGTTGCCAGGCTCCGTGGCTGTCGCCCGAATCGCCGCATCAATCTCCCCCCCGTCCAGCACCACACCGCGCTTAGCGCGTTCGTACAGCAGGATCATCACCTGACGGGCGGCCTCCACCATAGAGGGGGAACCGGCAATCGCCACGCGGTTGCCGCGGGTGGACAGGGTAACGCCCAGTGATTTTTCGATTTGGTGCAGATTCGATTCATGCTGGCCAAACAAATTGGGCAGCAGGCTGTTGTTGTCGAATTGCAGATGCAACGGCTCATTAGCCGTTAAGGATGGTGGGGGCGGTTGTGGTGACACGGCAAAAACAGGTTGGGGGGTTGCTGTATCCCCTTAGCATACCCCCCGCCACCACATTTGGCTAGCCATGCGGAGGGGCTGGTGGCGAAAAAACTTTGGGGGAGTGAACACGATAGGCCTTTACGACGCGGCCGCCTCATTGCGTGCATCGGCGATAATTTCCTCAAAGCTTTTGGTGCTGATCTCCCCCCGTTGCACCGCCTCAATGCGGTCTAGCAACAGCTGTTCCAATTCTTGTAACATCTTATCTTTGGTCATATCACCTACCATCAACACCCCGCGCAGCAGGTGGCATGGTCATCGCCCCAATCATTCTCGCCCCCCTCAGTCAGCAGGAAAACTATCTTGTTTGTTCAGGAAAGATATCAGGAAAGATATAAAGAACTTGACTTGGGTTATTGCCAAACAATTCTGACCTTAATTGATTTGCATATTTATTGTTTAGGTCTTCTGCCACCTCTTTATTGTATTTATAGTTATTCATGGCATCAGTTCTCAAACAATAAGTTTCGACAGCTACTTTTTTTTCTGTAAAAATTAATCCTGTAACTTCACAAACTTTTTTAGCACATTCCTGAGCAAAAGATTTGCCTTTTAGGTAGCATACTTTGTCGTCATGCTGAACAACCATACGAATTACGGGGGATTCATTTTTACCGTTACGATTAATTCCGCTTGCAAATTCAAGCGTATAATCAACTTGAGCAATCGCCATAACAAATTCTCCAAAAAATTAGATGGGTTAATTTTTGCACAATATACTTATTAAGATTTGGGGCTGACACCTAACATGAGAAATGTTAGGGTGTTGGGATGCACATAAAGC
>VEQJ01000070.1 GCA_018883285.1 Alphaproteobacteria bacterium | reverse complement strand
GGTCATGGATGAGCATCGGGGGGTGCGGGTTGAACCATCCTGGTACCTGGCGGGTAACCCCGCGCGTAAGGTTTATGCCAAAGGCAGCAATAGACACTCAACTGGTCACGCCCTTATCGGCTGGGCAGCAGAGGTGGGGGCATGATGGGGGGCTAGACCAGGTTGATCTGTTTAGGGGGCGTTCTGTGTTCCAGGACTTGCTCAATGACATATTCCATCTTAAGCCCAGAGGGAGTTATCCATTGATCCATCCGAACCAGACACACCAGGTAATCATCTTTCGCAAAGGTGGCCTCTGACCTGTCGATTTGTTTCCAGAACTTTTCATCGGTGATTTCGGCCTGGATCGTCTGTGACCCATTGTAAAGCCGCCATTTGCGGCCACGCTCAAAAAACAGACGCTTGATCTGGTAGGTGGCCTCAAACCTTGCGGTAGAGCTGGGTTCCAGGTCTCCAGTTACCGTAAATGCGTCTTGTTCATCTTCGGTAATGGTTTCCGAGACACGCTTGTCACTGTCTTCAAACCGTATCTGCTGCACGCCATCCTCACGCAGGGGGGCGGTGAACTTTTCCAGTTGAGTTCTGATCAATGGATCTGTTGCCATTCGTGCGACCAAAGGATTGACCTCAATCTTCTCCCCATCCTCTACCTCAATAGTTGTTTTACCGCTCTCTACGGTTTGGGATGACACACGCCGCCCCCGCATCCAACGCACCAGCTGAACAACACCTTTGCTGACCCCCATGACATGGATGCCCAACAGGCTAAGTAAGGTAGCAAGGGGCTGACCGTCGTTCTTAAGCCAGTCTAAGACTGCGTCTGCCACATGGATGGAAATCCCAACGTCAAAGCTTCCCGTCTGAATATCGGACTTAACACGCACCCTGACCCTGCCAGATTCTCCACTGCGAATGTTCTCCGCCTGTTCGATAAGTTTGCCCAGCGCAAGCAGTGAGGATGCCAACTGGCCTACATCCATTTCACCGTCAGAAACGGCATCACCATCATAGACAACCCTAAAATGTTGTATCGGCATGGACTCTATCCCTTAATAACCAGCCGACGGCGGCGCGGCATCCCCAGGGTAACAGGCTTTTGACATATATCCAAAAGCTAAATTTGGTGGACTGATGGGGGGCGGGCAATTCTAAACCTGTCGAATTCGACACCCTTAGAAATCGGGCTTTGCGCAATTTGCGCAATTTTTCTGCGCAATTTTTTTGTGCTAGCCACCGCCCATTTGTGGTAAGATAAATCGGGTGGAAAAAGCCCAGCAGGCCAATTTTGGCGGTACATCTGGCGGTATATTAAAAAATCCAAAACAAGGTTATTGACCAATATCAGGGTGTTGACATATCAATATGACTGCCGCTCTCTCCTCCATCCCCCGATGCCAAGGCGTCCCAAGACATCCAAAAGCCCTTGTGAAAACAGTCTGTCGCCTTCGACCACTCACCGAACGGCAAGGGGAGATTATCGGTGGCTTAGGGCAGGCGACCCAGCCCGCGACCGATAGCCATGACATGGCCGAAAAAATCACGGAAATTCATGCCATGTTAAAAGCGCAGGGCGGGGTTGGATGACAACATGATTATCCACGGCGACAATCTGCACGTCGTGTATGTTCCATTCATTTAGGGCATCACGCTGATCAAGGATTCATTCAGGTTACCGCGACCCAATCATCACCCAGTGCCTGCACCTGTTGCAGAACCAATTCAACAGCACCCTCTTGCTGGTCGGGTGGGTACTTGTACTTACGAAGAATGCGCTTGACCATTAAGCGCAGGTTAGCGCGGACACTTTCGCGCTCAGCCCAATCTACCTTGATGTTTTGACGCAAATTCTCGGTCAGTTCGTGTGCAATCTTCTTTAAGATTTCATCGTTCAGTTCGCGAACAGCAGACTCATTGTTTGCAAGGGCATCATAAAACTTGACCTCATCATCGTTCAATCCCAACGCTTCACCACGACCACAGGCTTCACGAAACTTTTTGGCCATTTCGATCAGTTCTTCCATCACCTGCGCGGTCTCAATGGAACGGTTTTGGTAACGCTGAATCACATTGGTTAGCATGTCGCTGAACTTTTTCTCTTGCACCACATTATTTCTAAAGTGGCTTTTGATTTCCCCTTGTAGCAACCTTTCTAACAGCTCCACGGCCAAATTGCGTTCTGGGATATTTTTCAGCTGGGCAAGGAATCCATCATCAAGCAAGCCGATGTTTGGTTTGTCCAAACCCACGGCGTCAAAGATATCAACCACGCTGTCCGAGACCACGGCAGAGCTGATGATCTGTCTGACGACCAATTCGCGTTGTTCATTCGTCTTGCGCTGCGCGGTCAGATCACGCTTGGTCAGCAAGACCTTAATGCCCTGCATAAAGGCCACTTCTTCGCGAACCGCCTTGGCCTCATCCAACGTACAACAAAGGCTGAAGGCCATGGTCATCGCCACAGCGGTGTCAGCAAACCGCCTTTTGCCATCTTCAAGTCCCAACACGTGGTTGGCCGCACCCGCCAATGCTTTGTAGCCTTGCGTTAAAAAACCGCTGTAATCAAAGCCGTGCAACATACCCCGCAAGATATCCAGCTTTTCTTCAAGGATGCTATAGGCCTCATGCACATCAACGGTGGTTTGACCCCGCCCTTTGCTGCCCGTGTATTCCTTCATCGCGGCCTGCAGCTCATTACCAATGCCGATGTAGTCCACGACCAAACCGCCTTTTTTATCCCTAAAGACGCGGTTAACCCGTGCGATAGCCTGCATCAGGTTGTGTCCCTTCATCGGTTTATCGACATACATCGTATGAACACATGGCGCATCAAAGCCGGTCAGCCACATATCCCGAACGATCACGATTTGCAGGGGGTCATCGGGATTTTTAAACCTTTCTCCCAGGCGTTCTTTGATTTTATCGGTATAGATATGTGGCCTTAACAAGGCTTTATCGTTGCTCGATCCTGTCATCACGATCTTGATTTGCCCTTTTTCGGGATCGTCATCGTGCCAATCAGGGCGCAGCTTTACAATCTCATTGTACAGGTGAACGCAAATCTCACGGCTCATCGTAACGATCATCGCCTTACCCTGCTGTGCCTTATTGCGTTCTTCAAAATGATCGACCAAATCGACCGCGATCTGTGCAATACGCGGCGCGGCGCCAACAATTTTTTCCAGCGTTGCCCAACGGGATTTCAGCTTAGCCTGGGCGCTTTCTTCCTCATCTTCGGCCAGCTCATCAACCTCTGCATCTATCTGTGGCAGTTCTTCCTGTTTCAGTTTTAGCTTGGCAAGCCTTGATTCATAATAGATCGCAACGGTCACGCCATCCTCTTTGGCCTGTTGCATGTCATAGATGTGGATATAGTCGCCAAACACCGCCCGCGTATCTTTATCCTCTGTGCTGATCGGGGTGCCGGTAAATGCCACAAAGGTCGCATTGGGCAACGCATCGCGCAGATGCTGTGCATAGCCGGGTTGATAGCGTTCTGTGCCGCCATTGACCTTAAGCTTGCTGGTAAAGCCATATTGGGTACGGTGCGCCTCATCCGCGATGACCACGATATTGCGGCGATCCGACAACATGGGAAAAGCCTGTTCGTCATCGTCCAGCATAAATTTTTGGATAGTGGCGAATAGGATGCCGCCTGATGGTCGATTGGCCAACTTATCGCGAAGGTCTTGGCGGCTGGCGATTTGCGTTGGCTGTTCACGCAGCAGGTCTTGCGACAAACTGAACACACCCCACAGCTGACCATCAAGGTCGTTGCGATCCGTGATCACCAATATGGTGGGATTTTCCATGGCAGCAGATTGCATCACTCGTGCAGCAAAGCAGGTCATCGTTATGCTTTTGCCGCTGCCTTGCGTATGCCAAACAACCCCACCCTTGCGATTACCTGTGGGCTGTGACGCGATTACGACCTGATTGATGGCAGCACGAACAGCGTGGAATTGGTGATAGCCTGCGATCTTTTTAACCAGCTTGCCATCGTCCTCGAACAATACGAAAAACTTAATGTAGTCCAACAGGTATTCAGGGGCTAGGCAACCACGCACCAAAGTCTGGAGTTCTTGAAATTGACCCAGTGGATCGACAGTTACGCCACCGATCGTGCGCCAAGCCATAAAGCGTTCAGCATCAGCAGACAACGAACCAAGCAATGCCTGAGTACCGTCGCTGATAACCAGTATCTCGTTGTACTGGAACACGTCAGGAATCTGTTCCTTGTAGGTCTGTATCTGATCAAACGCTTCCCAAACGTTTGGCTTCTCAGCCGCGGGGCTTTTCAGTTCGATCAAAACGATAGGCAGACCATTTACAAACAGGATGATGTCTGGTCGCCGCGTATGCCGTGCACCCTTAATCGTGTATTGGTTTACCGCCAGCCAATCGTTATCCGCTGGCGTTTCCCAATCAACCAAGCGCACAAAGTCGCCGCGAGTTTCCCCGTCTTTTTGGTATTGCACGGGGACGCCATTAACCAACAGCTTGTGAAAATGCCTGTTAGCAGAGAGCAACGATGGAATGCCAAGGTCTTGCACCTGCCTAAACGCATCTTCACGCGCCGCAAGGGGAATGTTTGGGTTAAGGCGGTTGATTGCCTCACGCAATCGGAATGGCAACAGCGTGTTCTTGTAATCAGGGCGTTCGGGATTCGCGCCATCAAAAGCGATTTCAGGACCATTGGCCAACGCATAACCAACGTCATTCAGCCAGCCTAATGCCTCTTGTTCAAATTGATCTTCGGTCATAGCTAGGCCATTACCTTTTCTAGTTCGGCTTCCGCGTCAGCAACACGCAACTGCCCCGAGATTAAACGTGGTAACAAGGTGTCGCGCAAAGTACCTAGTGCTCGAATTCCATCAGTATTGGTTTGACGACGCTCAGCAAGAGCCGAGGTGATTTTTTCAAATTTAATATTTAATGCGACTGGCGGAAGCGCGAAACGATACGACCCAACACCATCTTTGGATAAATGTAAAACAGTAGTGCCTGAAGTGTGGGCATAGGTATGGCTTTGAAACGCATCAGTCTTAAACAAGCCATACAAGAACTGTTTTCCACATTTGGAGGCATCAGGACGAACAATTCCTATATCCAATGAAGCAACAAGCGTGTCGTGCTCCTCAACCGCCACAACTATTGCTGGCTTACCTATTAGCTCCGCAGCTTGAGTGACATCGGTATAGGCAATAATCAAATCGCCAGCACTAACCACCTGAGTTGACTTATAGGTTCCTGAGTAGGGTTTGAACCCATCCATACGAAAACCCCCTCCACGCTCAAAAGATTTCAATGTCACAAGTGCAGTCTTGTGTTTTTCTACTAGGTCTTTGCTCGAATACGATTTACCTTTGACTACTTCTGCTACATCCCCAACTGAAGTTACAGCCCAACCCTTTGGTGCTAATCCCAGCTCAGTCTCTTCAAACGCATCAGGAAAAAGTGCGGCAGTTGCTTCGTCAATACCTTCGGGCAACCTGCCTTCAGCTTTGGCGCGCACGGGGTCAAAGTCCACGAACCAAGACTTGAACAACGCTTGGGCTATGGCTTCTAGCGTTTGATTGGTTTCGCGCAGAAGGGTGATTCGATCATCAAGCGTGCCAAGCAATGAAGAAATCTTTTTTTGGTTTTGAAGTTCTGGAAGACGAATCTTCATTCGACGAAAATCATCACGCTTAACAAATCCTCTAGCGCTTCCAGAAGCTAAGCTTGATAAAGGTTTCGACAAAACCTTGAATGCGTAGTGCAAGTAGAGCGGATCGACTTTGCCATTCTTAGCCCTAATAACCCACATATTTTGGTTGAGTAACGCAGGCAAGTCATTTGCTGTAACCAAGCCAGTTTTACCAAGTGTTGCACCAACCATAACAAACAAAGTATCGAGCTCTTGCAGTTGAAAACGCTCGTACTTTTTTGCGGATTCGGATGACACATAGACTGCACCATTGGTTGATATGCGCCCATCATCTGTAATGTTTACAGTTCGTAGAACAAAATGACCTGTTTCTGTATATTCCTCACTCTTGAAAGCGTAACCACCATTAAGGTCTGCAACATCTTCGAGCTGAAAATCGTACCACTCAGAAGTCATACCCCAGCCCTCCCAGCTTCTGCCGAATCAGCGCATCAAGCTCTGCACCTTTAGCCATCTGCTCACCTAGCTTTTCTGTCAGCTTCTGCATCTTGTCGGCAAATGCCTCATCGTCGTCTTCCACTTCTTCAGCGCCGACATAGCGCCCCGGGGTTAGCACGTGACCATGCGTAGCAATCTCTGCCAAGCTAACGCTGCGACAAAAACCTGCAACGTCCTGATACTCGCCACCCTCACCACGCCACGCTGCAACAGTTTGTTCGATATTGCCAATCACCGCATCGGTAAATTCCGCCTGCACACGGCTGATCATCGATCCCAGCTTGCGGGCATCAATGAAC
>VEQJ01000069.1 GCA_018883285.1 Alphaproteobacteria bacterium | reverse complement strand
GTTTGATGATACCACCGATGTAGTACAGGGCGGTTTCGGAAAGACCCGCATAGCCATCGCCCGCGAACAGGGGCTTGCCACCCTTCCAAATCGATTGGTGGCAATGCATGCCCGAACCATTATCGCCCACCACGGGTTTGGGCATAAAGGTGGCGGACAGGCCATATTGATGGGCAACCATTTGCACGACATATTTGTATTTGACCATCGCATCGGCTATGTTCAGCAGGGTGCCAAATTTGACCCCCAATTCATGTTGGGCAATCGCCACCTCATGGTGATGCTTTTCGACCTCAACGCCCATATCGGCCAGGGTTGACAGCATTTCTGCGCGCAGCTCAGAGCCCTGATCCATGGGGGCAACGGGGAAGTAGCCACCCTTGTTAGGAATACGAAAACCGCTGACCCCCTCAGGGAACAGTTTATCCCCCTCAAACTCGACGTCATATAGCCCTTCATCACTGCGGATGCTGTAAAAGCTGGTGGTTGCGCTGTTTTTGTAGCGCACATCGCGGAAGACGAAAAATTCAGCCTCTGGGCCAAAATAGACGGTGTCGCCGATGCCACTTTCCTTTAGGTAAGCTTCGGCACGGCGGGCAATGCCGCGTGGGTCGCGGTTATAAGGCTTGCCCGTAGATGGTTCCATCACATCACAGAACAGCACCAGGATGGTGTGATCCGCGCTGAACGGATCAATCACCGCGCTGGCCAAATCAGGCTTCAGCAGCATGTCGGACTCCTCAATGCCCTTCCATCCGGCGATAGAGGATCCGTCAAACATTATGCCTTCATTCAGCAGGGCTTCATCAATCGTGCTGACAGCCTGATCGGTATGCTGCCATTTGCCGGCGGGGTTGACGAAACGAAAGCTGACGTATCGCACGCCATGCTCTTTGATCATCGATAAGATTTTTTTGGTGTCGCTCATTGTCATAAATCCTTGACAGTAATAGGGGTTGGGGCACACAAGAGAGATATCTATCGCACGTTGCAGGCGGTATCGCAAGCACCATTTTTCAAGAAGTCATTTTTATATTTTTTATTTTTTAACTAAATTAAAATAAAATTATCTGGCAGCTGGTATAAAAATATCTTATGAATAAAATTTGGAATAAAGTTGCAAAAACTGTGGATCCAGGGCGTGGCTATGCCGCCGCGCTGCCACTGTTACGGCAATTGCCGCCTGAGGCCGCGCATCACCTGTCGCTAAAGCTCATTGGGATGCTGCCCTGGTCGATGCTGCCAACGGGATTGCAGGAAAGGGAGGGGCATTACCCATGCCTAGGGCTCCATTTTCCCAATCGGGTGGGGTTGGCCGCGGGTTTCAGTAAGAATGCCGAAGCCTTAACAGGCCTATTCGCCCTGGGGTTTGGTTTTGTGGAAATTGGATCGGTCACCCCACGGCCGCAACCTGGCAACCCAAGGCCACGGGTGTTTCGCCTGCCCAAGGATCGCGGCATGATCAACCGTTACGGTTTTAACAGCCAGGGGCATGATGTCGTGTATCGCCGCCTGGCCGATTGGCGTGATGCGGCGGCCAAGCACGGCTTTCATGGCATTGTTGGGGTCAATTTGGGCAAGAATAAAGACAGTGAGGGGGAACAGGCGCTGCGCGACTATGCCGACGGGGTGCAGAGGTTTGCAAGTGTGGCCGATTATCTGGTTATCAACATTTCATCGCCCAACACCCCTGGCCTGCGCGCTTGGCAGGCGAAAGCCGCCCTGCAACCGCTGTTGGCCAGCGTGCTGGCGGCGCGGGCTCAGGCGCCTAGCAAGCCCCCCCTGCTGCTGAAAATTGCTCCCGACCTGACCTTGCCCGAATTGGCCGAATTGGTCGAGCTGTCGTTGGAGCTGAATATCGATGGGCTGATTGTTGGGAACACCACCATCAGTCGGCCGGAGGGGCTGCAGGCCGCGTCCGTAACCCTGGCGCAACAGGGGGGGCTGAGCGGTGCACCGCTGATGCCGTTATCGACGCAAATGCTGGCCGCTGCCCGCCGTATGGCGGGGGCAAAGATGCCGATTATTGGGGTGGGGGGAGTCAGCAGCGCCGCCGATGCGCAGGCCAAATTTGATGCGGGCGCCACCCTGATTCAGCTTTATACTGGGCTTATCTATAACGCTGGCCTGCTGCCCGCCTTGCTGGCGCAGGATAAGGCCGCTATGACAGCTGCGCCAGCCAATCTCTAAGCGTGCCATACAAATCGCGCTTAAAATCGACAATAATGTCGGGCAGCGCGTCAATATCTTGCCAGCGCCAGGCCTGAAATTCGGCGGGGGCGGTGGCGCTGTCATCAATCGCAATCTCATGCGGTTCGCCGATGAAATCCAGGGCAAACCAACGCTGGCATTGCCCTTGATAGCGGCTGTTCCACAATCGTCCAATCAGATCGGGTGTTAAGTCGTAATGCAGCCATTCGGGATGCATCGCCACCAATCGTGCCTGGCTGGCATCAATCCCCACCTCCTCCTTCAGCTCGCGCCACAGGGCTTGCAACGGGCTTTCGCCATCATCCAAACCGCCCTGCGGCATTTGCCAAGCCGTGCTGGACTGATCGCTGCGTTGGCCAACAAAGACTTGACCGAGGCGGTTGCGAAGGGCTATGCCGACCCCCAGGCGGTAGAGGTGGCCGTTAATCAACCGTTCGGCCTTGGCAATCGCCTGGTCATCAGGGTTGGCCAGCGTAAGGAATTGCGGATTGGTCATTTGGGATTTATCAGCCAGGGCGGTTAGTGTTTCGACTTGTCAGAAGCTGGGGCAGGCTTGGCGGTATTGGTTTTGGCGGGCGCCGCCTGTTTCTCAGCCGCGGTAGTAGCCGCAGGGGAGGGTGCAGGTGCTGCCGCGGGCGGATTGATGGCGGTGCGTTGCTCCGTCACCGCACTAAGGGGAACCAGGGCAAAGCCGCGGTCAGCAAGTTTGGCGATCCAGGCATTAAGCGGTGCCAGCAGGGCGGGGTAGGCGGGTAAGCTGATGGCTGCCGCCCCCTCAGCCTTGGCGGTCGATTCCACGCGCTGCAGCTGGCTGTTCAGCGTCGCCTCATCAACAGGTTGATCCAGGGCAACGGTCAGGCTGGCGGTGGGTACCCCCGCGGCTAAACTGCTTTGCACCACTGTGGCCGTGGGGGTTGCCAACAAATAGCCGCGCTCACGCAGGCTGGATAAAAGGGTGTCGGCGGCCTCGCTGTCTTGCCAAAAGGCCTCATTCGCATTGGGCATCAGCCCTACCGCCCCCTCACCCCGTTCCAACAACCAATCAAGCCGTCCGATATTCTGCATAGGGGTCAGGTCGGCGCCCAGGGCAAAGGGGCCTGCATCCTCTGACCGCTTTGATTCGCGTGGATTTGCTTGGGCGGAGCTTTGTAGGGGCAGGCTTAACACCACCTCCCGCCGTTGGCCGCGGGTAAAACCCAACCATTCTTTCAGCTGGCGGCCATAGCTGGAAAATCCCAGGGTAACACCAGCGGGCAGAGATTGCAGCATCTGTTGGGTCATTTCATGCTGCAGCCCCAGGCCGTTGACCAGCACGGCAATCTTGGGGCGCGTATCCTTAACATCAAAGGGGGCGGCGTATTTGTGCCAGGGCAAATCGCGTTCGGCCGTGCTGTTGATCTTGGCCACCTCTTCACGGGTGCGGTTAATTTCTTGAACCCCTTGCTGGATCAGCTCTGGCGGAACCTCTACCAACGCCATGGGTATCGCCAGTTGGCGGCGCGCCAGCGTGGCATCCTTACCCATCTGGATCCAAAACGCCGCCCCTGCCCACAGCAACAGGTTAATCAGAATAAGTCGTTGCGGCCAACGCGCAGGATTAGGCGGTCGCCTGACTAAGGACGTATCAGCGCGTCGGTGTTGACCAGACTTTTTGGTATCGCCCGCCATGGCCACCTGCTGTTAGGGTTGTGCCGATGGCGACGACGATGCGTTGGGCTTGGCAGCACTTGGGGAAGTGCCATTCACTTGTTGGAATTTTGACAAACCCCGCAACAGATCGACCGCCCGTGACAGCTGATAATCCTCAGCGTCCTTGGCGCCGCTGTTATCCTGGGCGGCGGGCGCATCATCCGCGGGCGTAGCCTTGCTGGCGCCGCTATCCTTGCTATCACCCTTGCTGCCACCCTCTTTCAGCTGAGTTTTCAGCTGATCGTTGTTCAGGGCGCCTGGCAAATCGGCTTCGCGTTTGCGTTTGGATTCATCCACCAATTCCACTTTGGCGGGCGGAACGATGATGTCTGGCTCAATCCCCGTGTTTTGAATCGAACGGCCAGATGGGGTGTAGTAGCGGGCGGTGGTCAACCGCATGGCGCCATGACCAGGCAGGGGGATAACGGTTTGCACCGAACCCTTACCAAAAGACTTGCTGCCCACCACCACGGCGCGATGATGATCCTGCAACGCGCCCGCGACAATTTCGGCGGCTGAGGCCGACCCGCCGTTAATCAACACCACCATGGGAACATTCGGAAACAGCTCGCCTGGTTTGGCGAAAAAGCGCTGCCCCTCCTCTTTTTTACGGCCACGGGTCGACACAATCTCCCCCGCATCCAAAAAGTCGTCCGACACGCTGACCGCCTGATCCAACAGGCCACCAGGATTGTTGCGCAGATCCAGCACCAAACCGGTCAGGCCGTTTTTGTTATGGCTTTTTAATTCCTCGGCGGCCTTTCTGACCCCCGATTCGGTCTGTTCATTAAAGACGGTCACGCGCAGATAGCCGACATCCTGAATCATCCGTGACCGCACCGACACAATTTTGATAACCGCGCGGGTCAGGGTAACGTCAAAAGGTTCCTTGGTACCACGCCGA
Source organism: Alphaproteobacteria bacterium (assembly GCA_018883285.1). Taxonomy (GTDB): domain Bacteria; phylum Pseudomonadota; class Alphaproteobacteria; order CAISOG01; family CAISOG01; genus CAISOG01. The sequence goes on along the minus strand of VEQJ01000069.1, from coordinate 1,657 downwards.
ATGCTTAGTTTAATCGTGCTGCCAGGCTGGCCACGCATTTTTTCCACCGCATCGTTCAGCCCCATTCCCATCACGGGTTGGCCATCCAAATGGGTAATCAGGTCGCCAGGTTGCAAGCCAGCCTTTGCCGCGGGGGTATCATCAATTGGCGACACCACCTTAACCAGGCCGTTATCCTGCGTGACCTCCAGGCCTAATCCCCCAAAGCTGCCACGAGTTTGCACCTGCATGTCACGAAAATCGTCTTCGTTCATATAGCTGGAATGGGGATCCAGGGATACTAACATGCCGTTGATGGCGTTTTCCATCAATTTCTTATCGGTCACTTCCTCAACGTAATCATCCCGCACCTTATTGTACACATCGCCAAACAGGTTCAGTTGCTCGTACAAATCGGCATTGCCAGTGGCGGGCTTTTTGGATGGCGCATCATTGGCCGATGCCGGATGAACCGCCAGACCCGCAACCAACGCCAAGACCAGCACAAAACGAAAAAGATTTGATGTCACAATAACTCTCACAAATAATGGATTCGTTCATCCCAACGCCCCACGGGCACCAGGCAACCTGTTCAGAACGACAGATGCACCCTGTTGTCATAGCCTAAGCCAACAGCTTTGGGTAGTCATTCTTTACCGCGTCATGATGATAAAAACCTGTTAAAATTTTTTTAAGATTATTCGATTTTGTTTTGTTGCGGATGTTCTGCCAGCGTCTAAAGATTGTTACGCATGGTTGGCCATGATTGCCCGCCGTTTTAGGGCAGGATAGGGCGGGGCACAGGGGGAAGGGGCGTGTGCTGGCCGCCTTATTGCGATCGGGTGCACAGCATGCGGCCAGTCATCTCGGTAGGAATTGGCAGATTCAGGATGGATAGCACGGTTGGGGCAACATCGGCCAGGCGGGCGGGGTTATCGGCGCTGGCCTTTTGATCGGTTGCATAGGCGGCCTGCAAGGCAAAACGATGCTGGTCATCCACCAGGATACAGGGAACCCTGGCCATGCTGTGGCTGGTGGAGGGGGAACCATTGGTAACCATGGTATCGGCGTTGCCATGATCGGCGACAATGATCACCACGCCGCCCTGTTGCATGGTGGCGGCCACCACCTTGCCCAATTCTGCATCCACCCGTTCCACCGCCTCAACAGTTGCGTGCAGAACGCCGGTATGCCCCACCATATCGGGGTTGGCGTAGTTGATTACCACCAGCGCATAATCGCCGCTGGCTAGGCCATCAAGCGCCACCTGGGTCACGCCCGCCGCCGACATCGCGGGTTTTTGATTATAGGTTTCAACATCGCGCGGTGAATCCACCAAAATCCATTGTTCCCCCTCAAAGGCCTGGCGCCGCATCCCATTGAAATAATAGGTCACATGCGGGTACTTTTCGGTCTCGGCGGTGTGCAACTGCCGCAAGCCGCTGCTCGACACCACCTGCGCCAGGGTGTTTTCTAGCGGTGGCAGCGGTGACAGCGATGGATAACGCTCAGTCAGCTTCAGATCCTCAGAATACAAGGCCATGCCAACCGCGCTGCAAAAATTTATCAGGGCGGGGCGGGTAAAGCCGTCGGCGGCAAAATCCTGTTTCAGCAGTGCCTCCCACATTTCGACGCAGCGGTCGGTACGGAAGTTGAAAAAATGTAGGCCATCCTGGGC
>VEQJ01000068.1 GCA_018883285.1 Alphaproteobacteria bacterium | reverse complement strand
GACCCCAACCGCCGCTGCCACCGCTGTTGCCGCGGCCGCCGCCATAGGATGAACGCCCCCCCCATCCGCCAGATCCGCCGCCGCCCCGATAGCCGCTAAGCTGGCCACCGCCGCCCTGGCCGCCCTGAAAGCTTTGGCGCCGCTCCAGCAATTGGGGGGGCAGCTCATCCAAAAAGCGTGAGGGGGCGTTTTGCTGCCACTGCCCATGCACGCGGCGATTGGCGGCATGGCTGATGGTCAGGGATTTTTTGGCGCGGGTAATGCCGACATAGGCTAGGCGCCGCTCCTCCTCCAACCCCGCTGGCCCAGTTTCGTCCAGGGCTTTTTGGTGGGGGAACAACCCCTCCTCCCACCCGGGCAGAAAGACGATGTTGTACTCCAACCCCTTGGCGGCGTGCAGGGTCATGATGGTCACCATATCCTCAGCATTCTCACTGGCGGCATCCATGACCAGGGCAATATGCTCCAAAAAGCCCGCGATGCTGTCAAAGGCCTCCACCGCGCGCAGCAGTTCTTTCAGGTTTTCCAATCGACCCGCCGCATCGGGGGCGGGATCAGCCTTCCACATCGCGGTATAGCCCGATTCATCCAGGATTAGCCCCGTCAGCTCAGCGGGCGGCATGGTGGTCAGCAGGCTGCGCCAACGGGCGATATCGCGGACAAAATCGCCCAGAGCTTTGCGGGCGGCGGGGCGAAGCTCATCCGTATCCATCAGCTTGGTCGCGGCGGCCAACAGCGGCATATCCATCATGCGGGCGCTTTGGTTAAGCAGTTGCAGCGATGCCTCCCCCAGGCCGCGCTTAGGCTGGTTGATGATGCGCTCAAAGGCCATGTCATCGGATGGTTGCACCACCAGCCGCAGATAGGCCAGGGCGTCCCGCACCTCTGATCGTTCATAGAATCGGGGGCCGCCAATCACGCGATAGGGCAGGCCGATGCTAAGGAATCGCTCCTCAAAACTGCGGGTTTGAAAGCCCGCCCGCACCAGGATGGCGGTATCGCCCAACATCTGCCCCTCACGGCGCAGCAGTTCGATTTGGTCGCTGATGCTACGCGCCTCCTCCTCATCATCCCACAAATGCCAGACCGCGATCGGGGTGCCGGTGCCAGCCTCTGTCCACAGGGTTTTGCCCAGGCGGCCTTCGTTGTTGGCAATCAGGCTGGTAGCGGCTTTCAGAATTTCGGGGGTGGAACGATAGTTTTGCTCCAACCGAATGACGGTGGCGCCGGGAAAATCCTCCTCAAAGCGCAGGATGTTGCCAACCTCTGCCCCGCGCCAGCTGTAGATTGACTGGTCATCATCGCCGACGCAGCACAGGTTGCGATGGCTTTGCGCCAACAGCCGCAGCCACAGATATTGCGAAACATTGGTGTCCTGATACTCATCGACCAGCAGATAGCGGAACTGTTGTTGATAGGCCGCCAACACTTCAGGCTGAGTTTTGAACAAATGCAGGCATAATAAAATTAAGTCGCCAAAGTCGCAGGCGTTCAGGCTTTGCAGGCGGGCTTGGTATTCCGTGTACAGATCCCGAATCCGCTGATACACCGCGCTGCCCAAATCGGTACTGCTTAGCTGATTGGGCAATAGGCCGCGATCCTTCCACCGTTGAATGGTGGCGGCAATCATGCGGGGGGGATAACGCTTTTCGTCCAGCCCATAGGCGGGCAGCAATTTTTTGATCAGGCGCAACTGGTCATCGGCATCCAAAATCGTAAAGCTGGGGGTTAGCCCGACGGCCTCAGCATGTTTGCGCAAGATCCGCACGCACAGGCTGTGAAAAGTGCCCAGCCAAAGGCTTTCGGCAACCGACCCCACCAAGTGGGTCATCCGTTCGCGCATTTCCCGCGCCGCCTCATTGGTAAAGGTAACCGCCAGCACTTGGTTGGCGAACGCCCGCCGCGATAACAGAATGTGGGCAATACGGCTGGTCAACACCTTAGTCTTGCCCGTGCCCGCCCCCGCCAGCACCAGCACGGGGCCGTCAACCGCCTCCACCGCCTGACGCTGGGGGGTGTTTAGGCCGTCAAGATAGCCATTGGCCATGCGATTGGGCTGTAGGGGGGCACCAAAGCCATCGCCGGGATCGCTGTTGGTCATGTCGGGGGAAAGGGCATTTATCATGGGGCGAATTGTGCCGCTATTACCCCCGGCATGCAAGCATGATGTGGTCTCTTGCCCTTTTCTTGTTGCCTAAAGCCAGGTTAGAGATTTAGGCTGTTTGTTGTTGTCATCATTCAATGAGGGGCTCTCATGCGTTCATTATCCAGATCCAGCCTGTTGGTATTGCTTTTTGTGCTGATGTTGCCAGTTGCCACCGCCAACGCCGATGAAGATGATCGTGAGCCGCGCACCATCAACACCACAGGCACTTGTAGTAAGGAGGTGGTGCCCGACCGTGGCCGCCTGCAACTGACGGCGGTGGTTGATGATAAAGATCTTAAGGTGGCCAATGCCAAGGCAACCGATCAATATGAAAAATTGCGCATCGATATTTTGGCCATGAAGCTGCCCGATGCTGAAATAAAAACCAGTGAATATGTGGTGCAAGAGCAGTGGGATTATGCGGATAGTCGGCGCGTTAGGCGGGGCTATCAGGCGCGTATGGGACTGTCGGTGGTGACCTCTGACCTGTCACGATTGGGGGATGTGATGGCGATGGCGGCCAAACACAATATCCCTGAAGTCAGCCAGCTGCAGTTGTTTTTATCGACGGCAAAAGCAAAAGAGGCTGAGCGGTCATGCTTGGCCGATGCGGCGGGTGATGCACGGGAAAAAGCCAGCAAATTGGCGGCGGGTATTGGGGTAAAGCTGGGGGCGATTCAGCGGTTGGATGCATCGGGTGGCTATACCACGCCGACCCCCTATCCGCAGTCTAGCATGCGGGGCATGGTTGCCGCAAGTGATGCGGTGGTATCCCCAACGGTAGAGGCTGGTCGCCAAACCATTGATGTAACTGTCAGCGCATCCTTTTTGATAGAATAGAATTTTGCAACCAAAAGTTACCATTGGCATGGGTCTATAAAGGTTTATTAACCCTACATGCCCTAGAATAACCCTTAGATTGGTTCTGAGGGGCAGGCGATGGTGGTATCAAAAGGCGACCTAAAAAATTCTAAATCTAAACAGGATTTGGCGGCACAGATACGCAGCCATAACAGCTGGTTAGCGGGGCGGGTTGGTTCCCGTGCCAATCTATCGTTGATGGATCTAAGTGGGGTGGGGCTAAGTTCCATCAACCTTAGTCAGGCTAAGATGGATGGTTGTAACCTGACCAGCGCGCTGTTGGTTGAAAGCAATCTTACTCAGGCCGATTTGTTTGCATCCAATCTGACAGGTTGTGACCTTAGGCAGGCAAAATTGGTTGACAGCAATTTGCGTGGGGCAACCCTGTATATGGCTGACCTGCGTAAGGCAGATCTGACGCGCATTGATTTGCGCCCTGGGGCTTTTTTAACCCATATTAAAAAAAAGCCGACGGCAAAGGGTAAATCGCCGTCATCAAAAAAGATTTTTGATCCAGTGGCGAATTTGCAGCGGGCAAAGCTGGATGATGCTGTAATGGTTGATGCGCAGTTATCTCATACAGATTTTAATGGTGCATCGATGCAGCGGGTCAATTTGGCTGGTGCCGATTTAACCGGTGCCGATCTCAGCAACACGGATTTAACCGGTGCCTGTTTACGCAATGCGAAATTGGATCAAGCCCGTATTCACAACACAATTTTGCGCAATGCCGATCTGACAGGGGTGTTGATATCCAACGAACAGTTGCAGGCCATGGATCTTTTTGGCGCTTATGCAAGATGGCCTATATCGAGCACGCAATTGGTTGTCGAAGAATCAGATTCCGATATTTCAGAAAAAATCCTGCGCAGCCTAAGCCTTGATTTGCAAGATTGTATTCGACAGCATGAGCAGTGGGTTCAGTCGGGAGGTGTTCATGGCAAGCGTGCGAATTTTTTTGACAAAAATCTTAAGGCGATTCGGCTAGATTTATTGAATTTAACGGGTGCAAAACTATCCAATTGCCAATTGCAATCTGCCAGTTTGGTTAAAACCGTTTTGACCATTGCCGATCTGCGTGGAGCCGTGATGGTTGATGCCGTGCTTGAAGATGCGTTACTAGAAGGCGCCAACCTACAGGATGCTAATCTAAAGGGGGCGAATCTTAAAGGGGCGCATTTGGCCAGCAATACGCATCGAATAACCAACCTTAGCAACGCGAATCTGCAACATGCGGATTTAAGCGGCGCGGATTTGAGTCATGCCAATTTAAGGGGGGCAGATTTACGCCATACCAATTTGGCGCGCACCAATTTGACGGGCGCAGACCTTAGTGATGCCAATCTTAGCGATACCTTGCTGGATAAAGCGGTTTTGAATGGTGCCATATTGAATAATGCCAAATTTGGCCTTAGTGAATCGATGGCCTCTATTATCAATTAATCTTTTTCGGTATGATTTCCGTAAGTTCTTAAGTGTCAGCGAGAATCCGCAATTTCTGCAAACCCACAAACCCATAAGGGGGTATCCATGTCAAAAGAATTTCAGAAAATTAAGGTCAAGACCCCTGTTGTTGAGCTGGATGGCGATGAAATGACCCGCATCATTTGGGCGATGATTAAAGACAAACTGATTCTGCCCTTTTTGGACATTGACTTGCGCTATTACGATTTGGGCATCGAAAATCGTGATGCCACCGATGATCGGGTAACGGTGGAATCGGCCGAAGCGATTAAAAAATACGGCGTGGGCATAAAATGTGCGACCATCACCCCGGATGAGGTGCGGGTTAAGGAATTTGACCTTAAGAAAATGTGGAAATCGCCCAACGGTACCATTCGCAACATCCTGGGGGGAACTGTTTTTCGCGAGCCCATTATCTGCCGAAACATTCCGCGTTTGGTTTCAAGCTGGACTAAGCCGATTGTCATCGCCCGCCATGCTTTTGGTGATCAGTACCGCGCGACGGAGTTTCGGATTCCTGGCCCCGGCAAAATGAAGTTGGTTTTTGAACCAGCCGACGGCGGTACGGTTCACACCGACCTAGTTTTTGATTTTCCAGGGCGTGGTGTTGGCATGGCGATGTACAATTTGGATGAATCGATTGTCGGCTTTGCCCGCGCCGTGTTTAACTTTGCCCTAAGCGGTAAGAAGCCCGTTTACCTTTCCACCAAAAACACCATTTTGAAAACCTATGATGGTGATTTTAAGGATATTTTTGAAAAAGTTTTTCAGGAAGAGTTTAAGGAGGAGTTTGAATCGCAGGGCTTAACCTATGAACACCGCCTAATCGACGATATGGTGGCCAGCGCCCTGAAGTGGGAGGGTGGCTTTGTCTGGGCATGCAAGAACTATGATGGCGATGTGCAAAGCGATGTGGTGGCGCAGGGATTTGGATCCCTGGGTCTGATGACCTCTATTCTACTGACCGCGGATGGCAAAACGGTGGAAACTGAGGCGGCGCACGGAACGGTTACCCGACACTATCGAATGTTTCAGCAGGGTAAGCCAACCTCTACCAACCCGATTGCCAGTATTTTTGCCTGGACGCGCGGCCTGTGGTATCGGGCGCAATTTGATGAAACACCAGAGCTGGCCAGTTTTGCTGAAAAGCTGGAACGGGTTTGCATCAAAACGGTTGAGGATGGCTTTATGACCAAGGATTTGGCCTTGCTGATTGGTGCGGATCAGCCCTATCTGAACACCGAGGCCTTTATGGATAAGCTGGCTGAGGGGATGCGGGTATAGACCGCAAAAAGCCCGCATAGGGGAGGGGCTGTGAAGCCCTGAAGCCCTGAAAAGTCTGCGCTTTGGCGCACCAGTTTTTTTGCAAAAAATAAAGGCCGCCTGGCATTCCCAAACCTTCTCTTACCCTTTGGGGGGTAGGGGAAGGCAACAGGTGCCAAGCGGCCTAGATTTCAAGCCATCACTTAGGCGGTAAAGTACTGCTCAAACTCAACCGGGTGGGTGGTGTGCTCCAACCGATAAACTTCCTGCATTTTCAGCTCAATAAAGGCATCGATCATGTCATTATCGAACACGCCGCCAGCGGTCAGGAACGCACGATCCTGATCCAAGGCCTCCAGGGCTTCACGCAGGCTGCCACAGACGGCCGGCACCTTTTTCAGCTCCTCAGCAGGCAGATCGTACAGGTTTTTGTCCATGGCATCACCCGGATGAATTTTGTTTTTAATGCCATCCAAGCCCGCCATCAACATGGCCGAAAAGGCCAAATAGGGGTTGGCGGTTGGGTCGGGGAATCGCACCTCAATCCGCTTGCCATTCGGTGAATTCACGAACGGGATGCGAATGCTGGCCGAACGGTTGCGGCTGCTATAGGCCAACAGCACGGGGGCTTCAAAGCCTGGAATTAGGCGTTTGTAGCTGTTGGTGCTGGGGTTGGTAAAGGCGTTCAGGGCGCGGGCATGTTTGATGATACCACCGATGTAGTACAGGGC
>VEQJ01000067.1 GCA_018883285.1 Alphaproteobacteria bacterium | reverse complement strand
CCCTTTGGCCATTCTCGACCCTGGATTGGCAGTTGGATAAGCCAGCGGATCAGCAGGGTGATGCCTTTGCCAGCCGCTATTACCCGACCGATTTGATGATTACCGGCTTTGACATCCTGTTTTTCTGGGTGGCGCGGATGATGATGATGGGGTTGAAATTCACCGATAAGGTGCCGTTCCGTCAGGTGTATTTAACCCCGCTGGTGCGCGATGCCACCGGCATGAAAATGTCGAAATCTAAGGGCAATGTCATCGACCCGTTGGACGTCATCGACGAATTTGGCGCCGATGCCCTGCGCTTTACCCTGGCCGCGCTGTCCAGCCAGGGGCGCGATATCAAGCTGTCGGAACAGCGGATTGAGGGCTATCGCAACTTTATGACCAAGCTGTGGAACGCCGCCCGCTTTTCGCAAATGAACGACTGTTGGGGGCAGGGGGGGGTGATTGCCGCGCCCGCCGCCGCGCCCGCCGACCCCAAGCTGGAGATTAGCCATTGGTTGCTGGCCAAGCTGGCCGATTGCGCCACCGCGGTGGGTGATGCGCTGTCGGCCTATCGTTTTGATCGGGCAGCGGACGCGCTGTACCACTTTGTTTGGAACGATCTGTGCGATTGGTATTTGGAGTTTGCCAAGCAATGGTTGCAAAGCGATCAGGCCAGTGATCAGGCGGCCAAGCAGGAAACCCAGGCGGTCACCCGCTACGTTCTGGCCACCACCCTGCGCCTGTTAGAGCCGATTGCCCCCTTTATCACCCAGGATTTGTGGCAACAGCTGAGCGGTTCGGGCGAACTGTTGTGTCAGCAGCCCTGGCCAATCCTGGACGGCATTGCGGTGAATCAAGAATTGGCGGGCGCCGCAACCATGCTGTTTACCATCACCGCCCGTGCGCGGGAGAAAATGGCGCGGGACAAATTGGGTAAGGATGAGATCTTTGTGCTGGTCTTTCCGCAGTCGCAGGTCGATGTGGATCGGTTAACGGATTATAACCATTCCAATGCGTATCGCCCAACCCTAAGCCGTTTGGCGGCCTGGATTGGCACAATGCTACAGAACTCCACATCAAATCTTGGTGACACCCTAATTGTGATGAACTCTGATCAAGTGGTCATGGGTGATGATGCGGATTTACCCGCTGAAACTCGGCACAGAATTATCGCAAGCCTGGAGCGGGATCAGCAATTTTATGAGAAACGACTAATGCAGCGCGATGCGGAGTTGGCTAATCAAGATTTTAAAGCTCAGGCGCCAGATGTGTATGCAGAAAAATTGAAGGATCGTGACGAATCCGCTTGGATGCGTGATGCCATATCCCGCTATCTGACCATATACCGCGCCTCTAGACAGGACGACGAGCAAGCGGGTTAAAGCATATCAGCAGCTTAAGGATTGGCAGAGGGCTATTCGCCTTGGCCATCGGGCTGATCCGATTGGGAAAGGATATTGCGGTCAACGCCGCCCTTCCACCCCAACAGTTGCAGGCGGTTTTTGGGATAACTGCTGCGCGCATCCAACCAGATCTGAAAAAATCTCTTGGCGAAATCGCCATCCTGCATTTCCCCCAACAGCTGGCCATCGCGGTACAACGCCAGGCGGCCTTTGGGGTCATACAGCCCAATCAGGGTGGTTCCCTTGGCAATCGGCGGATACAGCTGGGTCAGCTGTTGCACCCACCGCTCCGCCACATCGGGGGCAACGGGTTCCTGATGTTCCATCTGCTCTAAAGTGACTTGCGCCAATTTGGCGGGTTTGATGCGGATGTCATAGGTCAGGCTGAGGGCAAAGGGGATTTGCCACAGCTGATCCATGGTTTGCACGCGGTTGGGTGCCCACAGCTCTGCACTGTACAGCTTTATCCAAAACCAGTCATAGGTGGATTGCCCCAGGCGGATATCATTTTGGCTGATGGGCGCGGGGGGTAGATTGTCGGTTGTGTTGTTGGGGGCGGGTGAAGCCGTAGCATTCGCAGCTTGGGCGGCTGTTGAGATGCCAAGGCCACACAGCACCAGCAGTAGCCGTGCCGTAAAGCCTAGCCGTTGATGGAGACGGGGTGGGTGCAGAAAAATCATCGGTTTAGTCTCATATTATTAAAGGATTACACAAGTTAACAATGCCAGGCGCCTAATACAATCCGCGCGGGCTGGATGGGGCGGTGCCGCTATCGGGTGGTGGAGCGGGATTGACGGATGGCCGTCGGCCGCCGGTCGGAATCTGATCAGCGGGCAGGCGGCCATCGGTGTTGTCCATAGCGCGGCCGTCAAAACCGCGTCCGTCCGTCCCATTGGGTATGGGGGATGCATTTGTACCAGCAGGTGGCATGCCAGCATTGCCACCGCCGTCTTCACCGCCCGCCGCGGGTGTCCCCGCCTGATCTTCGCCGGTGGTATCATCCTCCGTTGCGCCGAATTGATTCAGGCTGCCGCTGTCGGCGCCGCTATTCAACCGCTCCTCAGACTTGGTTGGGGCGGGTTTGGGGCCTGATTCATCAGGCTCAGTCCCTGGCTTAAACGCATCGAAAATCACGTCATGATCGCCAGGCTCCGCCAGGCGGCCTGTGCGGGCATTGACCTTAACCAACCGCACGCCTGGCGGCACCCGAAATGGCGTCGCCGATTTATCCTTAAGCGCTTCCATCATAAAATCGCGGAAGATGGGGGCAACCATGCTGCCCCCCGTTTCTTTTTCGCCTAGGGTTTTGGGCTCGTCATAGCCAATATAGGCGCCCACCGCCAGGTCGGGGGAAAAGCCAATAAACCACACATCCTTACTATCGTTGGTGGTACCCGTCTTGCCCGCCAGGGGTTTGCCAACCGCCTTAACCGCCGTGGCGGTGCCGCGCTCAACCACCCCCTCCAACATGCTGACCACCTGATAGGCGCTGGCGGGGTCGGTAACCTGTTCACGGATGTCGGGCAAATCGGGCGGCGGGGTTTTGCCATTCCAATCGTTGCTTTCACAGCCAGTACAATCGCGCATATCATGGCGATACAGGGTGCGGCCACGGCGATCTTGCACCCGATCAATCAGGGTGGGTACAACCTTTTTGCCGCCATTAACCAACATGCCAAATCCCGACGTCATCTGCAGCAAGGTGGTTTCACCCGCGCCCAGCGCCATCGCCAATTGCTTGGGCATGTTGTTGACCAGGCCAAAATCACGGGCAACGCGGGCAATGTGATCCATCCCCACCATCATGGCCAGGCGGATGGTCATCAGGTTGCGCGACTTTTCCAACCCAACCCGCAGGGGAGTCGCCCCCAGATATTCGTTTTTGTAGTTTTTTGGGTTCCAGGTTCCCAGCCCGCGCCCCAAATTCAGGCTAATCGGCTCATCCATCACGATGGTTGAGGGGGTAAAGCCATCCTCCATCGCGGCCAGATAGACAAAGGGCTTAAACACCGATCCGGTTTGGCGTTGCGCCTGGGTGGCGCGGTTAAACTCGCTGGCGGCATGGCTAAAGCCGCCAACCATCGCCAACACCCGGCCGGTATGGGGATCCAGCGCGACCAAACCGCCGTTAATTTTGGGCATTTGACGCAGGCGATAGCGGGTGTTGCCTGAATCCGCCGCTGCCTCCGCCGCCTCGTCCGCCACTGTGGCCACTGCATCAACCTTTGGCGGGTCAACAGGCTCTACCAGAATGACATCGCCAACCTTAAACACATCACCAATCTTGCTGGGGGTGGCCGATACCCCCTTAGGCAGCACCCGCCGTGCCCAGCCAAGGTCGGTGAAGGGGATAACCCCGCGCTTATTGCCGATAATGCCAATGTTGGCCTCTGTCGGTTTCAGGCTAAGCACCACCGCCAGCTTCCAATTTTTCGGGGCTTTGGGATCGGGCTGTTTGGTCAGCTTGGTCTGCCAATCATCGGTATCGATATTGGCCAATGGGCCACGATAGCCATGCCGTTTGTCATAAGTCATCAAGCCATCTTGGAACACGCGGGTGGCGATGCGTTGCAGGCCAGCATCCAGAGTGGATCGCACCACCAAACCGCCTTCATACAACTGCTTGTCGGTAAAGCGGGCGGCCAGTTCCCGCCGAATTTCCTCGCTAAAATACTCTGCCTCCACCACTTCGGTGCGGCTTTGCGGTTTGTAGTGCAGGGGTTCACTTAAGGCGGTTTGAGCCACCTCTGGCGTGATAAAGCGCTCTTCAGCCATGCGGTCGATAACCCAGTTGCGCCGCGCCAACGCCTCATCATGATTGCGCACGGGGTGATAATTGTTGGGCGCCTTGGGCAGGGCGGCCAGATAGGCACATTCAGCCACGCTCAGCTCATCCAAGGATTTGTTGAAATAATTCAGGGCGGCTGCTGCCACCCCATAACTGCCCGCCCCCAGGTTGATTTGGTTCAAATACAGCTCTAAAACCCGATCTTTCGAATAGGTTTTGTCGATACGAAAAGCCAAAATCGCCTCTTTCATTTTGCGGCCAATCGATCGCTCACTGGTCAGCAAAAAGTTTTTGGCCACCTGTTGAGTGATGGTTGACCCGCCAACCGGCCGATGGTTTTGGCCGATGCGCATGACATTGGTGGCAACCGCGCGCAGCACGCTCATCCAATCGACGCCAGGATGTTGGTAAAAGTTTTTGTCCTCAGCCGCCAAAAAGGCGTTAATTAGCTGTTTCGGCACCACCTCAATCGGCACGAACACCCGTTTTTCCACCGCAAATTCGGATAACAGACGGCCATCCCCCGCATAGACGCGGGTCACGACAGGCGGGTTGTATTCCGCCAGGGTGTTGTGATCGGGCAGGCCGCGGCTGTAGTGATACAGCATGAGATACAGGCTAATAACCCCCAGCGCGCCCAGCAATACCAGCAACAGGAAGGTTTTCCAGAACCAGCGCCGAAAGCTGTGGGCGCGTTTTTGCGCCCTATCGCCATTGCCCCGTGGCGATGATGGGCGTCGCGGTGGGCGGCCATCAGATCCACTGGTTTTGCGATTGGATCGGCCAGAGGTCACCGGGCGATTGTCAGGGTCAGCGCGCAAAGATGTCATGGGTTACAGACCAGCCGAAAAATTCTAAATAAGGATTCTAAACATAGGGGGCGTTGGTCACCAGATTCTTGGCGATTTCGGCTTCCCAACGGTCGCCATTGGCCAACAGCCGTTCCTTATCATAAAACAACTCCTCCCGCGTTTCGGTCGCCCAGGTTTGGTTGGGCCCCTCAACAATCGCATCAACGGGGCAGGCCTCCTGACAATAACCGCAATAGATGCATTTGGTCATGTCGATGTCATAGCGGGTGGTGCGGCGGCTGCCATCATCGCGGGGTTCCGCCTCAATCACAATGGCCTGGGCGGGGCAAATCGCCTCACACAATTTGCAGGCGATACAACGCTCCTCACCGCTGGCGTAACGGCGCAGGGCATGTTCGCCGCGAAAGCGTGAGCTTAACGGGCTTTGTTCAAAGGGATAATTGACCGTAATCTTAGGCCGAAACAGGTATTTGATTGTCAACCACAGGCCAGATGCCACATCGGTCAGCAGAAAACGTTGGGCTTGCCAGGCCATGCCCTACCTCCTTTAATGAATTTAAACTATGGACGAATCATCAGCAAAAGCAAGATGACAAAAACGGCTTTGTGCGGCGATGATAGCAAAAGATAGGGGAACGGTGATATGTTGTTGGATGTAGCGGGTAGCGAGCTGGTGTTAATCGCCGCGGTCGCGCTGGTGGTGTTGGGGCCTGAGGAGTTGTTGCCGCTGATGCGCCGCATGGGGCGCTGGATGGGCAAAATTCAGGGGCAGATTAATCATTGGCGGTGGCAGCTGCATAACGAATCGATTATCGAAAGTGGCTTAGGGATTGATCCGCGCCTGGATCCGATGGCCAATACGCCAAAGCCCGTGTCTAAGCCCGCGTCTAAACTGGCGGCGAAAACCGCTGCCCAGCCAACCACTAAGCCAACCACTGAGCCAACCACCAAAGCTGGCAGCACCAAATCAAAGGCAGCGCCGAAAAAACCCCAATCCCTTGATAAAACATCCCAATGAGCAATCCCAAAATTTCTAAGGCCAGCGATTTCGCGGAAATGAGCCTGTGCCAGCATCTGGCGGAGCTGCGTTGGCGCCTGATTTACTGCCTGATTTTCTTTGTGGCCGCCTTTGTTGGTGCCTATCTGCTGGCGGATCCGTTGTTGGCGGTGCTGACCAGCCCGCTGGCCGATGCCTTTGCGGCGATGGCGCAGCAGCAGCCAGGGGTCAGCCATCGCATGATTACAACCGGGCTGGCGGAGGCCTTTTTGGTGCGGGTTAAGGTGGCCTATTACGGCGCGCTGCTGATTAGCCTGCCGATGGCGGGCACCCAGCTGTGGCGGTTTGTAACGCCAGGGTTGTATGCGAATGAGCGGCGATCGCTGCTGCCCTTTCTGATTGCCTCACCGATTTTGTTTGGGGTGGGGATAGCCTTTGCCTATTGGGTGGTGTTTCCCGCCGCCTGGCATTTCTTCCTTAGTTTTCAGACGCTAAC
>VEQJ01000346.1 GCA_018883285.1 Alphaproteobacteria bacterium | reverse complement strand
GAGTGTACATGGACGTACATGAGCACCGTATCGCAGAGATCGTGACATTTGCAGCACTGGAGATTTTTAAAGTGGAATGACTATAGCTTGGGGCAACAGATCATTTTGTCACAACTGCTAACAAAAAGTTTGTTGCCATAAAATAGTCATTTGGGCACATCATAGTTTTATGATGAGACAAACCGAAACCACCGCCAATCTTTCCCCGACCATTCGCGCTATGCGTTCGGCGGCGGCGGCGCCACGGCTGGCGAAGGATTTGGCTGGCACATCCCCTGCCCCTATCGTGTTGCCTGTTTGCAACGCTGCCCCTTCCGCGACGAGCAAGGCGGCGACCAAGGGGATGATGCAGGGAACGGTTGCCCGCACCGTCAACTGCCGCGGCGTATCCCTGCACGGCGGGGTGTCAACCACCCTGACCATCATGCCGGCCGAGGCGGGCAGCGGTATTCGCTTTCGCCGCAGCGATTTGCCTGCGCAACCCTTTACCGTGGCCGATTGGCGGGTGGTATCCCCTACCCCACTTTGCACCACCCTGGTCATGCCTGACGCCAACAAAATTGCGACGATTGAGCATTTGATGGCGGCTTTTTGGGCGGCGGGAATTGATAACGCCGAGGTGTTGGTCGATGGCCCCGAACTGCCCATTTTGGATGGCAGCTCTGCCCCCTATTTGCAATTGCTATCGGATGCTGGCTACGCCAGCCAAAAAACAGCCCGCCGTATTCTCAAGGTTTTGCAACCCGTGCGGGTGCAGGATGGCGATCGTTGGGTGGAGTTGTTACCCTTTGATGGCTTTGCCATTGATTTGGAAATTGTTTTTGCCAACCCGGTTATTGGGCGGCAACGCTATAGCTTTGACGGCAGTGTGGGGCAATTTACCGATGCCCTATCCGCCGCCCGTACCTTTGGCTTTCTCAGCGATGTTGAGGCGTTGCGGCAACAGGGGTTGGTGCGGGGGGCATCCACCGACAATTCGGTGGTGGTGGGGCCCGACTCCATCCTGAATCCCAATGGCCTAAGATTTGATGATGAATTTGTGCGTCACAAGGTGTTGGATTGCGTTGGCGACCTGATGATGGCGGGCGCACGGATGCAGGCGCAGGTGCGTGCCTATAAATCTGGCCACGCCATGAACTATCTGGCGGTGCGGCAGCTGTTCAACACGCCAGGCGCTTGGGCGTGGGTTGATGCCGCGGCCAGTTGATGAAAGTGATGGCAACGCCGCCATCATTTAGCCTTTAGCCAGAGTTCCTGAGATTTTCCCTAAACCGTTATAGTTGTTTCAATTTAGAAATATACAGCCTGCGAAAATGTTACGAGATCGAGAAACGGAGCGGAGTGTACACGGAAGTACATGAGCACCGTATCGCAGAGATCGTGACATTTGCAGCACTGTAGATTTTTAAAGTGTGATGATTATAACGCACCCCTTGCCTTATTGGGGCAGTTCCTTAGATTAGCGGTTATGGAAAAACCTGCCCACATGCCGCTGTCCCGTATTCGCAACTTTGCCATCATCGCC
>VEQJ01000345.1 GCA_018883285.1 Alphaproteobacteria bacterium | reverse complement strand
AGCTTACCCACCACCGCCGCCACGCCCAGCAACCCAACCAGGGTCATCATCGCCTTGTCCTGCCACAGCGCACCCAACTGCACCTGCGCGCCGACCAGGATAAAAAAGATGGGAAGAAAAAAGTCGGTGACCGGCTTAATTTGCTTTTCCAACGGGTGCCGCTGATCCGATTCTGCCAGCACCAGGCCGGCGGCAAAGGCTCCAATTAACGCCGCTAGACCAAACACCTCTGCGGCATAGGCCAGGCCAAAGGCAAAGATTAAGGCGGCGGTCAACAGCACCCCACGGCTGCGTAGCACCACGATGATGCGGCCAAAATGGGGGGCGGCCAGCTTGCCAATAATCAACGCCCCGATTAAAAAGACCACAGCTTTGCCCACGATGGTTCCCACCGATGTCACGGTAATCGCCTGCCCATCGCTAAGGGCGATGACCACCGATAACACCACCACCCCCAGAATATCATCCAGAATTGCCGCGCCCAAAATGGTTTGCCCCGCCTTGGTTTTCAGCTGTTTTAACTCCTGCAACACATTGATGGTGATGCCGATACTGGTCGCGGTCAGGGCAGCCCCAACAAAGACCGCGGTCATCATCCCCGCCCCACTGGCCAACATCACGGCCAGCCCCAGGCCGAACGGTGCGATCATGCCGATAAGCCCAACCAGCAAGGATTGCCAGCCAACCTTAAGCAACGCCCGCATATCCGATTCCAACCCAATTTCAAACAGCAACAGGGTGACACCGATTTGTGCCATCATCTGCAACAACGGTTGATCGGGGTGCAACCATTGCAAACCCGATACACCGACCACCAGGCCAGCGGCCAATTCCCCCAACACCGCGGGTTGGCGCAGCCGCAAGGCGACCTCCCCCCCCACTTTGGCGGCGACATAAATAATGGTAAGGCTGGCCAGCAATTGGCCAAATTCGGCACCGCCACTCATAGATTCACCCCTTTACGAAAAACCCTTGCCCCCTGGTCATCGGGCATCATCGGCAATATAGTCATTCCACTTTAGAAATCTACAGTGCTGCAAATGTCACGATCTCTGCGATACGGTGCTCATGTACTTCCGTGTACACTCCCGCCGTCGCTGCGCTATGGCGCGCCCAGCCGCTCCGTTTCTCGACCTCGCAACATTTTCGCAGATGTATATGCTGAATTCAAGTTTGAAGTGCAACAAGGTGGATATTTTGGGTGAAGGCCTCAAGAGGGGTGAGCCAGTTGAGGCTTTTGCGTGGTGTTAAGTTATAGTTTAAGATGGTTTCTTGATAATCCTCCTCAGAAATTTTTTTTATATCAGTTTTGCGTGCTAATTCACGACACAATCGACCCTTAGTGTTTTCAATTCCTCTTTTTTGCCAGCTGGCGTAGTGGTCACAAAAGTAAATGGACATATTAACATTCCATAAAAACAGATAACATCAGGCGGCGGCGGCGTAGGCTGTTTTGGGGTGTTGGAAAAAGCTGGCAATCTTGGCGGGCATAAAAGACAGCTTCGTCAAGTAATCCTCAAGCTTTCG
>VEQJ01000344.1 GCA_018883285.1 Alphaproteobacteria bacterium | reverse complement strand
GTCATGCCCCCATCAACGATATTGAGATTGAATGGTTGCCCCCCACCGGATCGCTGCACCCGCATCACCATGTCATCCTACCCTTTATGGGTACCTAACCGCTTCACAATCGTCATCGTAGCATAGATCCTACCCACAGGGGGTAGGATGACGGTGGGGTGGTGGGGAATATTGGAGCAACGAAAAAAGTCGTCACTCCCGCGCAGGCGGGAGCCTAGCAACCACAATTCACGGTCTGGCGGTGCCGTCGCGTGGATCCCCCAGCTTTTTCTTATACTAGGGCGCGGAGGATAACAGCAGAGTGACGGGGATAGTGGAGCTAGGATGACGACGGAGCGGTGGCAATGGCGGAGCAACAAAAAAGTCGTCACGCCCGCGCAGGCGGGGATCCATTATAGTCGTCCCAATGTTGCTATTCATCCCAATAGCGCGCCGCCGCATGAACCCACCTTCGTGGGAATGACAGGGGGTCTGATATTGCGGGCTTAATTAGGTTGGAAAGCGGTTTAGGCCGCTGCAGCCAACGGCACAACGCTAACCGATACGCGGTTCAGGCGACCACGGCTGAATTGCACGGTGCCATCGGTCATCGCAAAGATGGTGTGATCGCGCCCCAGGCCAACATTGCTGCCAGGATGAAATTTGGTGCCACGCTGACGAATGATGATGTTGCCAGCGATAACCCGCTCACCACCGTATTTTTTTACACCCAGTCGGCGACCCGCGGAATCGCGTCCGTTACGTGAACTACCACCAGCTTTTTTATGTGCCATGACGCGCTACTCCGCTTTGTCGCTTGATTGAGTTTGTTGGGCTTCTGCCACCTTTTTGGAAGAAGATTTGGCCGCAGGCTTGCTGGCCGCTGCCGCAGTCTTGGTGGCCGCAGCTTTAACCGTTTTGGCAGCCGCAGCCGTTTCAACAGCTTCTTACTTAACAGCAACATCCTTTTGCGCAGGCAGCACAGAGGCCTCACCAGGGCGCAGAATTTCCAGCACCTTCAGCACGGTAATCGGCTGGCGGTGACCGTTTTTGCGACGGTGGTTGTGACGACGAATTTTTTTGAACACCAGCACGGTGTCGTTGCGGGTCTGTTCGACCACTTCGGCATTGACCACCGCACCCTGCACGGTTGGGGTGCCGATAAGCGGCTTATCCCCGCCAATCAGCATCACATCGTTCAGCGTGATACGGCTGCCCGCGGCGCCATCCAGCTTCTCAACCCGAATGCTGCGGTTTGGTTCAACCCGGTATTGTTTGCCACCGGTGCGAATGATTGCGTACATTGTAATCCTATCCTTAGAGATGGACGAAATCTAAGCCAAGCTGACGGCTTTGTCAAACCCCTTTTTCACACTTTTGGAACCATAGAACATGAGCTGGTGGTGCTGTGGCTGATAGGAGTAATACTGATTTCAGCCACCAGTTTAGGAAAATATCACGCATCAGAACCACTAACGTGGAATTAACGCGCCGCTTTAGCGGGCGGGGTTGAATGAGGGGTTAAGGGATAGCAAACAATAAATTACAG
>VEQJ01000343.1 GCA_018883285.1 Alphaproteobacteria bacterium | reverse complement strand
CTGCCCGGCAAAAGAGGCTCTAACCTCTCCCAAACCTTGTCCGATAAATCATGGCGACGGTGAATCGGCATCTTATCCATAACAAAAACTCCTGCTTAAAAATAACACAACAGGAAACTTATAACATGCTTTTTATCTCGTGACTACACTATCTAGATAAAACCCGCCCTTCTGCAATGCCTGCCCCGCCCCCAGCAAATTCCAGGGGGCGGTATCCCCGCCCTGCGCCTTGTTACCCCACTCAGCCTGCACCTTCAAAGCCTTCTCAGCACCCTCACAAGTCCAGGGAAATTCCGTTGTGGAAGATACATTTACGAGGGCAAACTCTACCTGTTCGGCTGTTAGCTGTGGCAATGTCTGTGAGCCACGATGCGTAGAGGACATAACCCAACCAAACCCGTTATACACGGTATTGACTGTCCAAGCTGGTGGAACCTGCAACCCAGGTGTCCACAATGCATAGGTGTTGGGCAGGGGATATCCATGCGTCCAGGTGTCAACGGCAGGGTATGGATTAATTGTTACTTGTTGCTTTGCAAACCGCGCCAACAAATCTTCTGGCGGCAGCACCCCACCCCCATGACCCGCAATAAAATTGCTTAACTGTTGTTCACCGTACCCGTTGATCCCAGAACCTGTTATCCTAAACGATTGCATGCCTGGGTTCATCGCCACCACGGGCAACACAAAGGCTGCCCCCATGGATTGGCTGTAAACCTTGGTTATAGGCTTGTCGGGGTATTGTTGATGCAACCAATTGGTAATACCCAATAACGCTTCGGAGGGTTTGCCAAACTCACCGCGCCAGGCCTGGTTGCCATCATTCAACTGCTGCCGCAGTTTGGGCAGATTTGTAAAGGCAGGGTTCAACCCAGGCACCACCAGGATAATTTCGTCCGTGGTTTTGTCGATAACCGCCAACGCATCCACCCCACTTTCCATCAAAGCAAAGCTGGCCAGGAAGCCG
This sequence comes from Alphaproteobacteria bacterium, assembly GCA_018883285.1. Classification (GTDB taxonomy): domain Bacteria; phylum Pseudomonadota; class Alphaproteobacteria; order CAISOG01; family CAISOG01; genus CAISOG01. The sequence goes on along the minus strand of VEQJ01000343.1, from coordinate 563 downwards.
TAACGACCACTGCTTCCAAAAGCATCCTCCACCCGCTGACGCCAACTCTCGGTTTTGCCATCACTACCCTTGAACTCATAACTATCGCCGTCAAAATTTGGACGACCCCTATGGGGGATAAGAGTGATCTGTTTCCCACCACCGATGTCAATCGTTACTGGTTCCTCCTTCCTTGTCCCACCCACGCCCCAGCCAGCGGCCAACAGCGTCTGCGCTTCCTTAAACGTTTCTTTGGTGGGAACAGATTTGGTCGGACGGTGTTTAGCCAAGGCCGCCCGCATCTCCGCACTGATATCCTCGCGCAAGCTGCATCCATAATTGTAATTGCTTGTATTCCAGTGCCAATAGCCAGTTCCGGCCGCGATCACTACGCAAGCAGCAGCAATACCAGCAGTTTCGATACGATGTGCTGCAACCCATTGCACGGGTGGGCTGTTCCAGATTTGTGAAAAAAATGCATTAACCTTTGGTGAAACATTCATATAAAAAGACTTTTTGCTGTAATATCTAAGTTAGGTGAAACTCCACAGAGCAAGCACCGTGGTTTTATGCGCATTATAGAC
>VEQJ01000342.1 GCA_018883285.1 Alphaproteobacteria bacterium | reverse complement strand
CCACAGGGCAGAGGAAAACCAAGTGTCCAGCACGTCGGGGTCGTCTTCCAAAGACCAATCATCAATACAATTAACAGGATCCCATAAGATTCCTTTAATGCAATCTTTAATTATATCGATATCACTATCTCTAAAATTTTTAACCAAAGGAATTTTGCACAAAAATTGAGTTATATACTGATCTTTTAGAAATGAATCGTCGTTATTTTTGTTATTAATGTAATCATTATAAAATTGACCGATATATTCCATAGATGGAAATTTTTCTTTTAATTGTTCTATAGCTGTTTCATCTTCATTGCCCATGCACATAAAAGAAAATTTTAGCCAGCGCACGGGAATCTGATGCCCCCACCACAGTTGGCGGGAAATGCACCAGGGCTGAATCCCCTGCAACCAGGGGCGAAAGTTGTTCAGCCATTGCGGCGGAATCATCTGAGTGTGGTTATCATCCCCCTTGGCCAGCGGCTGGTCGGTTGCGGCATCCAACGCTATTCTCGCCATTGCCGACACGTCCAGATACCATTGATCCGACAACAACGGCTCCAACACCACGCCGCCACGGCTGTTGTGCGGCACGGCGTGTTGAATCGCCTCAGTCTTTTCCAGAACCCCGCGCGATTCCAGCTTCGCCAACAGTTTTTTGCGCGCCTCAAAGCGATCCACCCCCTGATAGGCCTCTGGCACCAACCTGTTACCCCCCACAAACAGCTTGGCGTGCTTGTCAAAGATGCTGGTAATCGGCAGCTTTTGATTGTCCGCCCTATCCTTATTGTACCTAACCACCACCTCATGGTCGTTGAAATCATGGCCGGGGGTGATTTTCACCGCGCCGCTGCCCTTTTCGCGATCGACATAGGCATCGGCAATGATGGGAATCGCCACGCCATTGGCGGGGTTCCTTACCGATTGGCCAATCAGGCCGCTGTAGCGTTCATCGTCGGGATGCACCGCAATCGCCACATCGCCAAACATGGTTTCGGGGCGGGTGGTGGCCACGGTGATGCTGAACCCATCGCCGTCATAGCGTATATAGCTCAGCTGGCCTTGCACAATTTTCTGCTCAACCTCCACATCCGACACCGCGGTTTGCATGACGGGATCCCAGTTGACCAGGCGTTTGGCGCGGGTAATCAACCCCTCCTCAAACAACTGCACAAACACCTGCCGCACCGTCTGCGACAGGCCGTCATCCATGGTAAAGCGTTGACGGCTCCAATCGGGCAGAATCCCCAGTCGGCGCATTTGGGTGGTGATCCGTCCCACCCCCTTTGGGTCAATATGCCCCGTCGCCCTATCGCGATGGATGCCACCCGATTCAGCCATCAGCGCCCACATCTTATCATCGAACAGCTTGCGCGCCTCTGCCCGCGTATCGGCCAGGGTAAAGCGGTGCTTACCCTCCGCCGCCAGCTGTTTTTCCACCACCATATGGGCGGCGATGCCCGCATGATCCACCCCAGGCTGCCACAGCACGTCAAAGCCGTTGGCGCGCTTAAAGCGGCACAAAATATCGGGCAGGGTGTATTGC
>VEQJ01000066.1 GCA_018883285.1 Alphaproteobacteria bacterium | reverse complement strand
CTGCCCGGCAAAAGAGGCTCTAACCTCTCCCAAACCTTGTCCGATAAATCATGGCGATGGTGAATCGGCATCTTATCCATAACAAAAACTCCTGCTTAAAAATAACACAACAGGAAACTTATAACATGCTTTTTATCTCGTGACTACAATATTTAATGCATCTCTTTCGTCACCGCGCCAATCGTGCAGCAAAAATAGCCCCGCGACCACAAGTGACTTCCCCAATACCGCTTCTTAAGATCTGGAAACTCTCGTTGTAATCGATACGAACTTTTCCCCTTTAAATATTGTGCAATCTTTGCTGGCGATAGATGACTCGGCGCACTCACCAAAATATGTAGGTGATTCGCCCGCACATTCCCGCGCACCACCGCTATCCCATTCTTACTGCAAATTTGGCGCAGCATCTCCCGCACGCGTAGCCCAACGTCACCCACCAAAATTGGATAGCCATACTTCGTCTTTCACACCAAATGGTACTTCAACTCCAGCACCGTGTGCGCCCCGCGACTATATCGATCTTTTCCTGCTATCCCCATTCCCCCTTATAGACCTACTCCTAGCTAAAGGCTAGTTCCGCCTAAAGGCGAAGGTTTATCCCCGACCCATGGAAAATGAACCTTCATTATACAACCTGGCGGTTCTGCCGCATGGATCCTCCGCCTGCGCGGAGGATGACGACGGAGTGGTGGCGATAGCGGGGGGTAGGATGGCAACAAAGCAGAGGGGGCGGCAATGGTGGCACCATCTTTTGACAAACATCCCCCTACCAGCGGCGATGGAGCCACAGCCACTGGGCGGGGTGTTCACGGATCCAGCTTTCCAGCTGATGATTGATGGCGGTAAGCCAGTTCAGGCTGGCCAGCTCCAAATCCCCGCCCGCAGCATCCAAAAAGCCTTGCGGCCAGCTTGCGGGCAAAATCTCAACCGACAACTGATGCCCACGCCCGCGCACCACCCGCGCCATCACAATCGGATAGCCGTATTTCAGCGCCAATTTGGTGGCGGCATCGGCGGTCATCGCGGGCTGGCCAAAAAAGGGTGCCGCGACCCCATCGTTCATGCGTTGATCAATCAACAGGGCGATTGATTGCCGCTGTTTCATTTTTTGCAGCAATTTTTTGCCGCCCTCTGCCCCCTTGGCAATGCCAAAACCCTGCCAATCCTGACGCGGCCGCCCCAGGTTGCTGGCGGCGTCGCGCTGCGCCCGAATTAACCGCTCTAACCATGGGTTGTTGCCCGCCCGATAAACGCCATAGGGCGGCATGCCCAGATGATGGGCGACCAGGGGGGCAAGCTCCCAATTGCCCAGATGCCCCGACACGAACATCACGGGCTGGCCACGCGCCACCATCTCCACCACCACCTCGCCCCCCGCAATCGGAATCCGCCCATCGGCCAAATGGCGACGCAGCGCGGGCAGGTGCGCTAGCTCCGCCACCACCCGACCCAAATTGTCCCACATCGCGGCCAGAATCTTTTGCCGCTCTGGCACGCTCAGGTGGGGCATCGCCATCGCCAACTGTTTGGCTGCCAGGCGGTTACGCCGTTGCAGATTTCGCCCCAACCCATAGGCCATCCGCCCCCCCAGCCAGGATGCGGCGGGCAGGGGCAGCAGGCGAAACAGGCCAAACAACAGATACAGGGGAATAGCCTGCAACAGATAGCGCAGCCGTCGGCCTAGGGAAAATGGCACGGCGCGGCGCATGGTGGGGGCGGCGCGGCGATGGCTGGATGACCGGCTCATACCGCTGTATCCACCAGCCGTTGCAACAGCCCATCCATCGCGGTCAGGCTGTCGCTGTCCAGCTGCAACGCCACCTCCAACACTTGCACCCGTTGTTGCCATTCGGGGGGCAGTCGCACCCAATCCTTGCGGGTGGTGATTAACCCCGCCGACAGCTTGGCGGCGCGATGCGCCAGCTGCTCCAGCTCCCCCGCACGATAGGGGTGGTGATCGGCAAAGGCCTGCACCGCTGCCAGCTCTGCCCCCACCGCGCGCAGGCTATCCCAGAATTTTTCAGGCCGCCCAATGCCAGCAAAGGCCAACCATCGCCGATTGGCCACTTTCTCCTGATGCGCCTGCTCCACCGCCAGCTGCCCACGCAGCAATGGCTTGGTGGCTGGACAACGGTTGGCCAGCTGCTGGCTGTCTTCACCCAGGATTAACAGGGCATCGGCGCGGGCAACCACCGCTGACCAGGGTTCGCGCAGCCCACCCGCGGGCAACAGTCGGCCATTGCCTAACCCGACACTGCCATCAATTACCAGCAGGCTGATGGTCGGGCTTAGCCGCCAATGCTGCATCCCATCATCCAGCAGCAGTTGGCTGGCACCCGCCGCCGCCGCCAATTGCGCCAAGGCCAGACGATCACGGCCAACCCAGGTTGAGGCAAGTGCGCTATGCAGCAACGCTTCATCGCCTACCGTATCGACGGTATCGCCCACCAACACTTGCCGCGGATCGCTAACCCGCCCACCATAGCCGCGCAGGCCGATGTGCGGGCTCTGGCCAAGCTGTTGCAACCGACGCGCGATAAATTGCACCACGGGGGTTTTGCCCGATCCGCCGACCGTTACCCCCCCCACCACCAGGGTTGGCAGCGCGGCGGCCACCGGGTACGACGCTTTCCTATCCAGCCATAGCCCCAGACTGTAAAGCCAGCTTGCGGGCGTAAGGGCGCTACGGACAAGGCGGGCATCCCACCCATCCTGATGCCACCACCATGGGGTGCGCCACAGCATCGGCAATTCCCGCTAAGGCTTGGGCAAATAGGGTTGCAGCATGTCGATCAAGCGATCCAGAACATGCGCCTGCCCCTCGGCAAAGGCTAAGCCCGCCTGCCCCATCGCCGCCCGCTCTTTGGGGGCATGCAACAGCCTTAACAGCTCCGCCCGCAGCCCGCGTTCATCCGCTACCACCAGGCCGCATCCCGCGCTGACCATGTTGGCGGTCATTTCCTCAAAGGCAAACATATGTTGGCCGCACAGCATGGGACAGCCCAGCGCCAACCCCTCCAACGGATTATGGCCGCCAAAGGGAATAAAGGATCCCCCCATCACCGCCACCTGCGCCAATCGGTACCATAAACCCAGTTCCCCCATGGTATCGGCCAGATACAAATCGGTCTGCGGGGTCAGGGGCTGGTTAAGGCCACGGCGGGTCAGCACCAAATCGGGGAAGGCCTCCGCCAGGGTGGTGGCCAACTCCTCCCCCCGCACTGCATGACGCGGCGCGATGATGGTGATTAAATCGGGCACCTCAGCCTTTAGGTACTGATGCACCCGCGCCGCCAACAACTCCTCCCCCACATGGGTCGAAACAAAGGCAATCAGCGGTCGTTGCCCAATCTGCTGCCGCAAATCGGCCAGCACAGCATCATCAGCGTTCAGCGGCGGCGCGGCAAATTTCAGATTGCCGATGCAGCTGACGTTGGGAAACTTCAGGCGGCGATAGCGGTCGGCATCCGGTTCACTTTGCGCCAGGGTGGCGACAAAGCATTCGCCCAGGCGGGCAATTGTACGCGGCCACCGCAACCAACGGTCAAAGGATTTCGGCTTCATACGGGCATTGACCAGCAGGGTGGGAATCCGCCACAGCCGCAGTTGCCTCAGCCAGCTTGGCCACAGCTCAGACTCCAGCCACAGCACCAAATCGGGTTGCCAGTGATGCAAAAATCGCCGCACCCATGGCAGGGCGTCAACGGGAAAAAATTGGTGCATGGCGGGCGGCGGCAATTGTTTCGCCATCAATTTGGCTGAGCTGACCGTGCCGGTGGTCAGCAAAATGCTGGCGGCGGGGTATTGCGCCTGCAACCGCCTAATCAGCGGAATGGCGGAGTTGCTTTCGCCCACGCTGGCACCATGAATCCATATCAGAAAGCCTTCAGGCCGCGCCAGGCTGCTTCGCCCCATCCGCTCGGGCAGCCGCCCCGCATCCTCTTTACCTTTCGCCAACCGCCGCCGCAGCATATAGCGCAGGCCAGGGGTCGCCAGGCTGGTTAGCGGGGGGTAAAGGTCGATCAACATGGCCTTAGCCTATCTATCCTAGCTTGGCGTGGCAAGTGGTGTTGCGGCATTGCGGCGGCAGCATGCGGTTTTGCTTGCTTTTTGGCGATTATTTGGTCATAGTAACGCTTAAATTTTTCCAAGCCTTTGCACTTTCAAAAGCCTTTTACCATGACCTATGTCGTTACCGAAGCCTGCATCCGTTGCAAATACATGGATTGCGTCAGCGTTTGTCCCGTCGATTGTTTTTATGAGGGCGACAATATGCTGGTCATCCATCCCGACCAATGTATCGACTGCGGCGTGTGTGAGCCGGAATGCCCCGCCGGCGCCATTATCGCCGACACCGATCCCGCGGCAGAGCGTTGGGTGCAACTGAACCGTGACTATGCCGCGCAATGGCCAAGTATTCGCCAAAAGGGCACCCCACCCGCCGATGCCGATCAATGGCTTGATAAGCCCGACAAAATAGCCCTGTTTTCCCCCAACCCTGGCCAACAGGATTAAGCAATGACTGGCCTTGGCCTAAGGTTTCCTGGCCAAATTGCCGCAACCGTTGTTGAACAGAGCAAAATTAACTTGCTTTTCTCTAAAATTGATGTTAGGTTTCATTAAATCTTCACATAGGCTTAGTAAGCTTTTTATTTTGTAAGTGAACTGTTACAAAAGCTTTTCCAATAACAATTTTGAACAAAGGGGTCACAAAATGACAAATGTTGTTGCCAATACCAATAAGGATGCTGCCTTTAAAATCGGCGAATATGTTGTGTACCCCACCCATGGGGTTGGCCAAGTTTCCCGCATGGAAAATCAGGTTTTCGCGGGGCAGGAGCTGAATGTGGTGGTCATCAGCTTTGAAAAAGAAAAAATGACCCTGCGCATTCCTACCGCCAAGGTTGCCAAGGCTGGGTTGCGCAAACTGGCCAGCCGTGAACATCTGGATAAGGCGCTTACCAAGCTGCAGGGACGCGCCCGCGTTCGCCGCGTGATGTGGAGCCGTCGTGCGCAGGAATATGAGGCCAAGATTAATTCGGGCGATCCCGTTGCGATTGCTGAGGTGGTGCGCGACCTGTTTCGCAGCAAGTCGCAGACGGAGCAGTCCTACAGCGAACGGCAAATTTATCAGCAGGCGTTAGAGCGCTTGGCGCGTGAATACGCCGCTATCGAGCAGGTTGACGAAAAAACCGCCGCCGAACGGTTGGAAGGCTATTTGAATAAGGTCGCTGCCTAGGCTATTATTTCTTATCGCGTCCCCCTCCCCCATCTTCTTAAGGGCATATCCATGGTTTGCATCATCACAGTGGCTCAACAAAAAGGCGGGGTGGGTAAAAGCACGCTGGCCGCGCAATTGGCCATCAGCTATCAAGCCCTGGGGCAAAAGGTGGTGGTGGTCGATATCGATCCGCAGGGCAGCTTGACTTATTGGTACCAACAACGCCTTGCCCGCCTTGGCAATGCTGAGGCGACGCCTGAGGTGCGAACCATCACGGGCTGGCGTGTGCATAATGAGGTGTTGCGCCTAAGCGAAAGTTATGACCGCGTCATTGTCGACAGCCCCCCCCATACCCAGACCGAGGCCAAGATTGCCATTCGTTCAGCCGACCTGGTGCTGATCCCTTTGCAACCCAGCCCGCTGGATGTTTGGGCGACCCAGCGCACGGTGGAGCTGACCACCGCTGAGGGGCGGCCGATGCTGGCGGTATTGAACCGCGTTACCGGTCGGGCAAAGTTGGTGGAGGCCACGCGGCAGGAGTTTGCCGCCCATGGTATCCCGCTGGCAGAAACGGGCATTGCCAATCGGGTGGCCTATAGCGTCAGCCTGGCTAAGGGCAGTGGCGTGGCCGAAACATCACCCACCAGCGCCGCCGCCGATGAAATCAACCGCCTGATCGTGGAAATTGAGCAGCATGGCGCTGGCCAAGCTTTTGCGGGCGCCGCCGCCTAACGGGGCTTTTGCGCCAAGATTGCTTCTGCTGGCGCTGATGATACCAGCCGCATAGCCCCCAACATCCATCCCGCTTAGGCCAGGGCATCCACCAAAAAGGCTGCCCCCGCGGCCAGGGCGCGTTCATCAATACCGTGACCAAGCCCCTGTAGCATAAGGCTTTTTACAGGAACCTTGTGTTTCTGAAGCAGTTTTTCGGCATTGCCCATCGCCTCAGCAGGAATGACGGGATCATCCTCCCCATGCACCAAAAAGACGGTGGGGGGCGACTTAAGCTCTGTTTCCTGCTGTTCCGCATCCAACAACAATCCGGAGTAGGACAGCACCGCCCGCACCAACCCTTCGGCCTTTAGGGACGCATACAGGGCGGTCATCGCCCCCTGACTGAACCCCACCAGGGCAACGGGCAAATGTTGCAACTGTTGCTCATCCAAAAATTCATCAATGAAAGTATTGAGTTCGGCGGCGGCCTGTTTCATGCCATCCACCATCACCCCCATCGGCACCTCATACAGCGGGAACCATTGCCGACCGCTGGGCAAATGATCACAGGGAAAGGGGGCATTGGGCGCCACAAACAGGGTGTT
>VEQJ01000341.1 GCA_018883285.1 Alphaproteobacteria bacterium | reverse complement strand
TGCGCAACAGCCAGCCGCCGCACCTCCGCCTGCGCCGCCAATCCCAATTTCCGTGCATCCCGCTTTTCCATCCCTCCTTATACCATCTCCCCACCCAAACGTCATCCTTTTTCTTAGAATGTTAATAGGTGTCAGCCCCTTAAATAATTTCATGATCATGACATCGTATCGCACTGATTTTCCCTGTGCCAATTAGACACAGAGCGGTTCAGCAGACTACACCCGCATCGGCATCAGAACGTAGAGGGTGTTGATGTTGGCGGGGTCGCGCACGATGGTCGGGCTGGCGCCATCGGCCAACACAAACTCCGCGCCGTCGCCTTCAATCTGCTGGGTAATATCCAGCAAATAACGGAAGTTAAAGCCGATTTCGATTGGGTCAGAGCCATAGGCCACCTCCATCTCCTCCTGCGCGTTGCCCTGTTCGGGGCTGGACGCGGTCAGGGTCAAGATGTCGGTTTTCAGGATCAGCTTCACCGCACGGGTCTTTTCCGAGGAAATGGTCGCCACGCGATCCACCGCCTCCGTAAAGGCGCGGGTGGGCACCATCAGCACCTTATTGTTGTTAATCGGCACCACCCGCTCATAGTCAGGGAAGCTGCCGTCAATCAGCTTGCTGGTCATTTTGACCTTATCAAAGCGAAACTGCACCTTATTGCTGGACATCTGCACGCTGACATCGGCGGTGGAGTCGGCCAACAGCTTACGCAGTTCATTCACTGTTTTCTTTGGAATAATAATCCCTGGAATCGATTCCGCGCCAATCGGCACGGTAATTTCGCAACGCGCCAGGCGGTGCCCATCGGTCGCCACCGCCCGCATCATCGACACCTTATCCTCCTCAGCGGGGGTAACGTGCAGGTAAATGCCATTCAGGTAATAGCGGGTATCATCGTTGGAAATGGCAAAGCGCGTCCGATCCACCATGAAACGCAAATCGGTGGCGCTTAAACTGAAACGGTGGGGCAAATCGCCCGCCGACAGGGTCGGAAAATCTTCAGCGGTCAGGGTCGCCAGGGTAAAGCGCGAACGCCCCGCCTTAACAATCAACTTCGATGGGTCGGCGGTGTTATTCAGCTGAATACTGGCGGCATTTTCCATCTTGCGGACAATATCGTGGAACAAATGGGCGGAAACGGTGGTCGCCCCCCCCTCCTGCACATCGGCCGACACCTCCTCATCAATTTCCAATTCCAGGTCGGTCGCCACCACCTTAAGGATATTGTCGGACGCCCGCAGCATGACATTGGCCAGCACGGGCAGGGTGTTGCGGCGTTCCACCACGCTTTGCATGTGGCTTAGAACGTCAAGCAGTTCTTTACGGGGAATGGTCAGTTTCATCGCGGCAATCCTTAATTTTAAGCTGGGCTGGCGTACTATAGCGCGCCCCGCCTGCCTTCACAAGCCTGGCAACAGCTTGTGTATAGGTTCAGTACATAGGGGGCTGGAGGAGGGGTGGGAAGGAAGAATGAATGAATATAGTGGAGAGGGGTGGCGCCTTGCAAGGAAGAATGGGGGCGGCCAGGCTTGCCCAACACAGAACAGA
>VEQJ01000065.1 GCA_018883285.1 Alphaproteobacteria bacterium | reverse complement strand
GACTCGCTAGGTCTTCAATGTACGGCTCTTTCCTTCTTGCCTTGCCGGTTGCATCCCGGCGCACGCATGTCCTTCCGATTTCTCTTAATAAATGATGCCATCACGCCAAACACAAATTTTGATTGGATATTCTTTGGCAAGAATATTACCCACTAAATCTTTAGGACGACCTACAAAATTTGATATTTTGGTTTCTACAGACAACTTTCGCCTCATTTTTTTCTGTACCATTCGGTACAGTTATGGTATTGCTGTACCATATGATATATCATTTACCAATGAGCATGAAGCCTAATGAATCTGATCGCACTCAAAATGCTGCGGGGTGAGCGCGCTAAATATTATGGCCTGATCTTCGGCATTACCTTTGCTACCCTACTCATGTCTCAACAGGTAGCTATTTTTATCGGGCTGATGGAGCGGACGGCTAGCCAAATCATCGATCTGCGTGAAGCAGACGTTTGGGTAATGGATCCCCAAGTGCAGTACATCGATGAAATCATTGCAATGCCTGACGTCAAGTTATCAGCGGTGCGTAGCGTCTCTGGGGTGAAATGGGCCGTGCCTTTTTATAAGGGGTTAGCAGTTATCAAGGCAGGTGATGGTACCATGCAGCAGGTTATTTTGCTGGGAATAGATGACCACAGTTTAATCGGCGCTCCCCCCCAAATGTTGCATGGACGACTGGAAGACATCCAACAACCTAACGCCATGATTATCGACCGCGCAGGCTATGAATTTATTTGGCCAGGACAAGCCGTCAAGCTTCCCCGTGAAATTGAAATCAACGATAATCGTGTGGTCATTACTGGTATAGCTGACGCGTCAGCCCCCTTTGTCACTTTTCCAGTGGTCTTCACCACCTATAGCCGTGCTGTAGAACTGGCCGCAAAGCAACGCACCCAAATGTCCTTTATCATCGCCAAGGCCAACGCCGGCGTTGACCCAACAGATTTAGCAAAGCGCATCCATCAAGCCACGAATTTACAAGCCTTAACTTGGTACGACTTTATGTGGCGCAGCATCGAATATTACCTTCAGCGAACTGGTATTCCTGTAAATTTTGGTATCACGGTTGCCTTAGGATTCATCGTTGGTGCCAGCGTGGCAGCACAAACCTTTTATATTTTTGTGCTGGAAAACATCAGACAGTTTGGCACGCTCAAAGCCATTGGCGTGACCAACCAACAAATTCTCAGAATGGTTCTGTTGCAAGCAACAGTGGTCGGATCTATTGGCTATAGTATTGGGATCGGGTTTTGCGCTCTGTTTTTTTACTGCCTTTCTGGCGTAACCGCGTTACGGGGCTTCTATCTTCCTTGGCAGGTTGCATTGGGTGCCGCTATCGCCGTGACTGTAATCATGTTGTTAGCCAGCTTAGTCAGTATTCGCAAAGTTTTTGTCCTGGATCCCGCTGTTGTGTTTCGAGGGTAAGTCCGTGACCATTCTAACAACCCATCAGATCGTTAAAGATTTTCCCGCTGGAGATGGAGTCGTGCGCGTATTACACGGTATCGACCTAACCCTACGAAAGGGGGAACTCACCATGCTTGTAGGTCCCAGTGGCTGCGGCAAAACCGTTTTACTGTCGATACTTTCTGGAATCCTATCGGCCACTAGCGGAACAATAGAGATCTTAGGAACAACTATCACCACCTTAGCGGATCGCCCTAAAGTGCTGTTCAGACGTCAGCATCTTGGATTCATCTTCCAACAATACAATCTGCTGTCATCACTGACTGCAGTTGAAAATGCTGCGATGCCCCTGGTTGCGGCTGGCATGCCTCTATCCGCTGCCAACCAACGAGCCGCCTTAATACTAGATGACATCGGCATGGGAAGACATTTGGACAAATTGCCGCGTCAACTTTCTGGCGGACAACAACAACGAGTCGCCATTGCCCGTGCCTTGGTTCACGAACCAGCCTTGATCGTCTGCGACGAACCCACAGCTGCTCTAGACGCACAAACAGGGCATGCGGTAATGGAAATTCTGCGCCGGCGGGCACGTGATCATAACCGTGGGATCTTAGTCGTTACCCACGATAACCGTATTTATCCCTTTGCGGATAGAATCATCGCCATGGACGACGGCAAAATCCTTGATGATCAGCCCAACCTGAATAGCCTAGATCCTGCGACCTTCCCAATAGCCCCGTCCCCCTCCAACCATTCTGTCTAGGAGTTTTTTCATGTCCAAACCAGGCCAATGGGCACATCGTTACGCATTGCCACTAATTGCCGTTGCTTTCTTGTTGTTCGCGGTACAACAGGTAGTTGGTCAAACTCCAAGACCAAAAACCGATCCGAGTCTGCCAACCTTCAACAACCCTTTCGACAGTCAAGTCGGTGGGATAGGCGTGATTGAGCCTAGTTCGGAAACCATTGTCATAAGCCCTCATTTGTCTGGGGTGGTGCAAGCTGTTCCCGTTCGAGTTGGTGATTCGGTACAACACAATCAACCCCTATTTACTATTGATGATCGTAGCACGCGTGCCCAATTGACATCTGCCAAAGCTAAACTAGCTGTTATGGAGGCTGCCCGTCGCCAAGCGACAAACCAGCTAGCATTTGTCAGGAACTTAACGGATCCAAGAGCGATCAGCGCGGAAGAGCATACCCGTCGTCAGGATGCCGTAGAGTTGGCATCAGCCGAAGTACGGCAAGCTGCCGCAGAAGTGGAGGTGTTGGAAACTGAATTGGATAAATTGACGGTGCGTGCTCCCATTGCTGGCACTGTGCTGAAGGTCAATGTTCGTCAGGGAGAGTACGCTACCGCTGGTATCACAGCAGAACCCCTAATGACCCTTGGCGATCTCCAAACCCTGCATGTCCGAGTAGAAGTGGATGAGGGGCAAGCGCATCGATTAACTGAAGCGTCACAGGCGGTGGGTAGCCTGCGTGGACAAGGCATTAAACAAATCCCTTTAAAATTTGTGCGATTTGAACCCATGGTGGTGGAAAAACGATCCATCACAGGTAATCGTAACGAAAAAGTTGATACCCGCGTCCTGCAAATTATTTACCGCTTTGATCGTGAGGCAATCCCCGCATTTGTTGGACAACAAATGGATGTGTACATTCAGGCCAAACCGTTAGAATTGAACTACACCCAAACTCAGGTACATTGACAGCTATGCATCGTTTCTCAAATCTCTTAGCAAACCCAGCTTTCGGGCTTTCCCTGGTCGCTCTCTTGTCGGGCTGCGTGTTGCCGCAGGATGGCAGCCAACGGCAGCCGACGCTGACCACATCATCGCCCGTTGCCCCCCCACCTGCTATCCCCGTCAGTTGGCAGGAGGTGCCGCAGATCAAAGCCACCATCGATCTAGCCGCCCATCTGAGCGGGGGGGGGCAGGCCTTGCCGCCGGATAAAGCCGCGCCCGCTGATGCAAAAACCGAATCTGCCGCGGGCGAAACCGCCAAACCCCAACCGACACAATCCGCCAGCCAGTGGTGGTTGCAGTTGCAGGATGACGGCCTTAATCAGCTGGTGCAGACAGCGTTGGCGCAGAATTTGGATGTGCAAAAGGCCGAAGCCCGCCTGGCCGAACTGACCGCCGCGCAGCAGGGGGCAGGAGCAAACCTGCTACCCCAACTCAACGGCAATCTTGGGGCGGCGCGCAGCAAGCAGGCGGAATCCACCGCCAATGTGCTGTCCGAATCGGTCACGGGCAGTTGGTCGCTGGATCTGTTCGGCGGCAACCGCGCCAAACTAAAGGCCGCGGAGGCGGAGCAAGCGTCGGCGCAGGCCGCCCTGGGCGATGCCCGTTTGCGGCTGGTAGCCAGCCTGGTCAGCGGCTATGTTGACCTTCGCGCCGCGCAGCAGCAGCAGGCGTTGGCGCAGGCGACCATCGCCGCGCAGCAGGAAAGCTGGCAACTGACCAAGGCGCGTCGGGATGCGGGCTTGGTTAGCGAACTGGATGTTGCGCAGGCCGAAAGCCAATGGCGCAGTACCCAGGCGCAATTGCCGATTTACCGTGCCGCCGAAACCGCCGCCTTGCGCCAGCTGGAACTGCTGTTGGGGCAAACGCCGGGCAGCTTATCAAAGCTGCAACAGGCCTCGCCGCCACCCCCCGCTGGCCAGCCCATCCCACAGGCGCGCGGCGATCTCATGCTGAACACCCCCGCCAGCGTTATTGCAGCCCGCCCCGATATTCAGCAGGCGCAGGCGGCGGTACTGGCCGCCCTGGCGCGTGGGGATGCCGCCCGCGCCGCGCAATTTCCCGATCTGACTTTAAGCGGGCTATTCGGCCTGCAACAATCCAGCCCCAGCAGCCCGATGCAGATCACCGGCAACGTCTGGTCATTGGGGGGCACGGTGTTGGCGCCGCTGTTTACCTTTGGCCGCACCGAGGCCGAGATTGCCGCCGCCGATGCCCGCACCAAACAAGCCGACCTGAGCTATCGTCAATCCGTGCTGACCGCCCTGGCCGAGGTGGAAACCAATCTGTCCGCCTTTTTGCAGCAGGATCAGCGGCGCCAAACCCTGCAACAGGCGGTGGCCAGCAACCAACTGAATCTGGAATTGGCGCAACAACGCTATCGCCGTGGCCTGAACGGTTTTATGGAAGTGTTGGATGCCCAACGCCGCCTGTATGAGGTGCAAAGCGCGCAGGCCGACGCCACCGCCCAATCCACCCGCAACTGGACGCGGGTTTATCAATCGCTAGGAACGATGTAAGGGGGGGTGTAGCGGGAGGAGGGACGGGGGGGGAGCGGGCCGCCCTGAGCAAATCACCCAAGAGCGCGCCACCAACCTATCTTTACCAGCCTATCTTTTTTGTGTTTTTTCCCCTTGACAGCTTTATTAAAAATATATTAATGTATCAACAATAAAACCTTTGAGGTTGCACAGCAAAAAAGGCGACAATCTTTCTCCTGTATCCAATCTCAAAAACAACAGAGGAGATTGAATGATGATTAAAGAAAACGCTGGATTGGCTCTTACGGTTGCTGCGGTTGCTCTGGGTGGATATGCGCTCTACCAATGGCGAGCACCAGCTGTTGGTCCCTATGTCGCCGAACCTATTGGGCCGGGCGTGATTACTAAGAAACATACTGTATCAACTTATGAGATAAGGTTGGGCAATGGAAAAACTCTTTCTGTGAAAGAAGTGCCGCCTGCAATCGAAAAAGTTCTGACAGAACCTACTACGGTGGAAGGGGTGGAATGTTCGCAATTAGTGATCCGAAAAAGCACGCTAAACGATTTTACAGGAGTGACCAACCCCAAAGAGTGCAAGGATACTGGGGATTCTGGCACCGTTATTCCGCCTTTCAACTTCTCGGGGTATGGGGAAAGGTAATTCTTCCCTTAGAAGTGCCACAAAACCAGCGAAATTAGAGAACGTACTAACCCTCATCAGCCTTCCCAGCCGCTGGTAATCAGGTGGCGGCTGGGGCGGCGCATGGCGACAGCCGACATACAATTGTCAACTTTTTATGCTTTACTAAATAAAGTATGAATTTTTGATAGAATGCTTGGCAAATGACCAAAAGAAGAATATAACATTCCATTTAAGCCCTATCGCGCCCGCATCACGCCGATATTCGTTCAGCCATCGCGTTACCGTCCCGCGATGCACACTCAAATTTTTCGCTATTTCTCCGTGCGTTAGCCCGCTTTCACGCTGCGCAACAGCCAGCCGCCGCACCTCCGCCTGCGCCTCCTCTATCCGTCTGGCGCGCCCCTCCGCTTCCGCTAACCTGGCGGCAGCCTCCCCCAACCTATCGGCAGCCTCTATAAGGGTTTTGTGCACCAACGCTCTGCCCTCAAGGGTCAAGTTAGGGGCGACGCGCTGCCACCAGGCTTCGCTGTACAGCTCACCGTCAAAAGGCGGGATTAGCTCTAAGGGTTCTTGGGTCATAATCTCCGCCAAGCATTCTAACTACCGACGCGGCCACCCTTAATAATGCCGGTGCCGGGGGCGGCCACCCGCCGTTCGGGCCCATCATAGTTGCGATCTTGGCCACGGCGGCGATCGGGGCCAAAATAGTCGGGCGTGCGCACAAAGGGGCGGGGATGCTCAATCACCTCAACCAGGCGGGAATACAACGCCTTGGCGGTAATGGGCTTGGTCATCACCTCATTCGCGCCGGCATCACGGGCGGCCAACACCCGTTCCCGCTCGGTATAACCGCTGACCACAATGATCGGCACAAAGGGGTCGGCACTATCCTCGGAATTGCGCACCTGTTTGGTAAATTCGATACCATTCATCGGCTTCATCATGATATCGACCAGGATGACATCAATCGCAAATTCTTTCAGGCGGTTAAAGGCGGTTTCCGCATTCTCCGCCTCATAGATATTGGTAATGCCCCACGCCTGCAAAATCACCCGAATCAGGCTGCGCATGCTTTTGCTGTCATCCACCAGCAGAATATTCAGGACATTAAAGCGATAGTTTGGCACGAATTAGCTGGGCAGTTCGTTGTGAGGGTGGTGGTGCGGTTTTGGGCTTTTGCCCCAAAACAGCGCCTTACTTTGCAGGAATGATCGGCAAAAATCAATCAAAAATCCCTTGGCTTACTCCCCATAGCCTGCTCTTACCCGCGCCGATGCCAGCCCGCCGCTGACCCGCCCTATCC
>VEQJ01000064.1 GCA_018883285.1 Alphaproteobacteria bacterium | reverse complement strand
GCGCGGAGATGACGATATAATGAAGAAAATTGCCATAAAATTTTAAAAAATAATATTTTAATAGTTGACAAAAGTTTATTTTTGATTGAAAGTGTCTGTAGTAACATTTTTTGTACAAAGTTATCGCATTGAATTAACTAGTCACTGATTTTTGGAAATAATTGACTGTGAATAATCCTGTTAAAAAATTCTTCGAACGGCCAAAAAGTGGCAAAGAAGAAGAATTCATCGTCAATTATGTCAACAACGGCCAACAACGTACCAACTTGGCGACGCCCCTTTTTCAAAAAAATAGTGATATACCATGTGGTTTGGGGGCTGTAGTTGCTGCGGCTACATTGATTTCAGGTGTCGTGATAGTCACAAATGAATCTAACAAACATCTCATAAATCCAGCTAAACCAAGTGTTCAAGACCTAGTAACAATTTCTCAGACTGCTGTAGCTATGACTGCTGTAGCTATTACTGCTACTGCAGCTGGTATTGGGGCTGGTGCCAGTATAGCTGCCCTTGGTTCAATACCAAGAAAGAGGCGTCAACTAACAGGAAAACAGGCGGCCCAAAATCTATTTGCACAAACGATAACAAATGGAATAATAGATCCAGATGAGTTGTTGAATTTCATGAAATCCTTTCATGTTGCGAAAGAAATTTTTAAAGGTATCGAAGATCCTGCAGCAGAAAGTTTCTTAACATGTGGGAAAAAATATATTAAAGAAATTTTTTACAGCCATTATGGAGAAAGATCTGATTTTTCAAAAAGATTCAGTAAATCTATCTCTATATACAAAGAAAATTTAGAAGATGATCTAAAGGGATTTGCCACAGAAAACCTCCTAAATATGTTTAAAAGTCCTGATTGTATTAGCGACACAGCTAGATCAATTTTTAAAAATGTTTTGTCGGAACCGGAACTAGACGAATGCGTCAAAATCTTAAAAGAATTTTATTTCTGGGATGTGGTTTATGAAGAAATTATCCAGCTTTATGAAAATTCATTAAAAGTTACTGAGGTTTTTGATAAATTGGGAGATAAATTTCCAGAATTGGCAGAGCCGGTAGATTTGTTGAAACAACTTCAGGAAAATTTAGAAGAAAAATTTCCAGAAATTAAAGATATTTTTATTAAAAAAATAATTACTGGTGATGATGCTGTTGAATCGCCAATACTTTCAGGAGAGCAGCAATTTAGATATGATCAATTATATCGTGAAGTAGTACAACAAGCAAAACAAAACACCCTTTAGAAACTATCGACATTCATTTTAGCCCATTTTAGCCATAGTAAGATGGAGGCGAGGTAGATAAATCCCAAGAAGGCGGAATCTGTTTTGTCGTAGCGTGTGGCGATGCGTCTGAACTGTTTGAGCTTGCCGAATAGCCGTTTAATATGGTTGCGTTCTTTGTACAAATACGCGTTATAAACACGTAGATTTTTGCTGTTTGAACGAGATGGAATGACCGCTTGCGCACCTATATTTTCTGCAGCTTTTGTGATATAGTCAGCATCATAGCTTTTATCCGCCAGAACATAATCGCCCCGCAAGCCAGCACCGGCTTCTACGTCACCCCATCGGTGATTGAGTAGCGGGCAGACAAGTTTTGGTTATCGGCCTGCTGCCCAATGTGGAAGGCCGTTACCCCACGACAGGCTGGGCCGATATCCCCTTTCTCAACATTTATGATCACTGGATCCAAATGGATTATGAAGCGTATTTTGAGGATGGCGGCCACCCCAACGGACGCGGACACGCCCTTTTGTCAACGCAAGTGATGGAAAAATTGCAACAGCTGGGCTGGGTTCCCTATGAAATCCTGTAGATTAACCATCGCTTCATGAGAAACGGCTACCTGCCCTCTCTCTAATTGCGGTATTAGCAGCTGCCGTTATACATACAGCCATAGTTGTTATAACGACTGTTATCCGGTGCAGAGCGATAGTGCGGTTGCACATAGGTGCCATTACTGCGCCAATAGCCATTAACGCGATTTTGCGCTTCGGCCACGATGCTGCCGCCAAAAATAAGGCTTAGCAGGATTAATAGTTGCAAGACGATTTTGCTCATTTCGATTCCTTTCGTTGGTTAAAAAACAAGCCACCAGCGCAGGAGAACCTGTCTGGCGACCGGGAGTTCGAAAATCGTGGTAAGACGATTGCAGTGGCCTTTAGCCATGCAGCCTGGACATACGCCGCCGCCTCCCGATCCTAAGACCGAGGGCAGCATCCATTACGGAGAATGCATCCGCTTACCAAGAGGTTTCGACACCCCATTGACCATGTTACTGATCAACAGGAATATCCTATCAGATATTGTTGATGGTTGCTAGGCATTTTATGATGGGCGAATGATGGCGGGTGATGGCCACCAATACCGCCAAACACCCGCACGGTCAGTTTTGGTGAGATTTACTTCCCAATCGCACGCTTAGGCTTTAAGGATACGGCAATGAAAATTATGGTCACCGGTGCCAATGGATTTGTGGGACGCTCGTTGTGTGCCCATCTGCGGGCGGCCAATCATCAGCTGGTGGCCATGGTGCGCACACCCGCCAGCCTTGCCGAAGCCCCCGTTGCCCATAACCTGGCGCTAGCAGAGGTAATCGTCGGCGACCTGGCCGATGGGGCGCCGTTGCAAGCCTCACTAAGCGGTGTTGACACCGTCATCCACCTGGCGGCGCGGGTGCATATCATGCGCGATGACAGCCCCGACCCGATGGCGGCCTTTCACAAAATCAATGTTGACGGCACCATGCACCTGGCCAAACAGGCGCATCAGGCAGGCGTGCGCCGCCTGGTATTTCTGAGCAGCATTAAGGTGAATGGCGAGAGTGGTCATTTTACCGAAACCGACAACCCCGCGCCGACCGATGCCTATGCCCTGTCAAAATGGCAGGCGGAACAAGCGCTTAAGGAATTTTCGCAACAAACCGGGATGGAGGTGGTGATCATCCGCCCACCGCTGATTTACGGGCCAGGGGTTAAGGGCAATTTTGCCAGCCTAATCCGCCTTATCCAACGGGGCTGGCCGTTACCCTTGGGCGCGGTGCACAACCAACGATCCCTCATCGCGCTTGACAATTTGGTCGGCTTTATCGCCCTTTGCGCCGATCGTGATCGGTCGCCCGCCGCCGCCAACCAGACGTTTTTGCTAAGCGATGGGGCGGATGTTTCGACCACCCAATTGCTGCAAAAACTTGGCCAGGCCTATGGCAAACGCCCGTGGCTGATCCCCATGCCAACGGGGCTGATGCGGCTGGCTGCCAGGCTTATTGGCAAGAAATCCGTCGCGGATCGGCTGTTTGACTCGCTGACCGTGGACAGCGGCAAGGCACAAGGCCTGCTGGCCTGGCGGCCAGTGGTGACGATGGATCAACAGTTTGCAAAGATGGCGATGGCCGATTCGGGGGGAGATTCGGGGGGATAGGTTGGCTTAGTATGCGCCTTTGGTGTGGCCTGGGGGGGGGGAGGTGTGGGTAGAGTGAAGTCGTCCCCCTTGCACCGATGCCAACCATGTGCGACAGTCACAACCCTAAATGACTGCCCCCTGTAAGGGGTTTTTTAGGAGTGTAGCTCAATTGGTAGAGCACCGGTCTCCAAAACCGGGGGTTGTAGGTTCGAGCCCTATCACTCCTGCCAGCCTTACTGGCTGGGGGCACTCCTGCCAGCCATTCGGCTGGGGGCACTCCTGCAAGTCTTAATAGTTGAGGCAATTCTGCCAGTTTGACGACCTGTAGGGCTGAATCGAAAACGCGCTAGGCGAAAATTTCGTTGCCAGAGACATAGCGGCGCAGGCCGCGACGAAACAGCCAGCTGGCCAATCGTACCCACAGCAACACGGCCAGCGGCAGGGCTATCACCGCCCAAATTCGATGCTGATGCAAAATCGCCATCGGCAGGGTGGCAATCAACCCCGCGGGGAAAACGGTCATCAGCAAAATTTTACCAAAAAAACTATAAATATACGTAGGATAGCTGGAAAGGATCAGAAAGCTGTTATAGACCTGCTCTGTGCTGTGGTGGACGCCGCGATGCCAAAAGCTTAAGCAATGCAGGCAAAACATGGCGGCGGCGATAATGGTTGCACACAGCAAGCCAATCACCAAAACCCACGGAATGCTTTGCCAGCTGCCCTGGGCAAACCCAAGCCAGGCGGTCAACCCAAACAAAATATCCCCCAGCCCCCCCGCCCGCGATCCACTGAAGATTATCAAGGGAATCGGATGGCATGGGGTGTTCAGAAACCGTTCCAACTCACCCGTAACAATATAGCGCGACAAATTCCGCACACCATCAGCCAACAAAACAAAAAATCCAAGACTTAGGCAGGACATGGCAAAAAGACCTGCTATATCGGTCAGTCCATAACCGCGCAGATCACCAAACTGGCGAAAGAAAAAGATCCAAATCAGAAAAAAGGCCAGATTGTTCACAAACATCATGCTGGATTCGACCGCAAATCGTCGGTAAGAGGTGCAGGATGAGGCGATATTGCTGCCCATCAAATACAAATAGTTACCAATCCTCATGCCGACATCAACCTTTTTTCGGCGCGATTAAAGGTGATGACCATTAGGAAAAATACGACGATTAACCAACACAACTGAATCGCCAAAATCTGCCACCAGGCCAACAGGGTCTGCCCCGTTGCCGCCGCCCCAACCAAATGCAACACAGCGGGAAATGGCGTTAGCCAGGCTATCGATTGCCACCAACCTGGATAAAAAAACAAGGGCAACATCAGGCCGCCCAGCACAAACATCATCTTTTGCGCTATCCAAAACAATGGGGTGACATTGCCTAACCAGGCCGCCGCCGCCCCAATCATCATTTGAATCATGACCCAAATCATACAGCCCAATGGCATCGAAATAAGCGCCCATACAATCCGTTCCGGCTGGGCGGGCAGATGACCAATCAGCCACCAACTGCCCAACACGGTTGTGCCCCCAATCATCACCATCATCCAAGCCACCCCGCCAAAGGTGGTGGCCAGGCTGTATTGCCAATAGGGGATAGGACGACTCAGCAGGCTGAACACCCGTCCAGATTGAATAAGATCGGCCACATCGCGGTAACGATGGCTGACCACGAACACCACCCATTGCGCCATCAACAGATAGCTTGTCAGGCTGTCGGCGCTGACCGAAAAAGCCAAGGCAACATTGCTAAGATCGGTCGCCAACCAGATGCGGTGCCATACCGCACAAATCGCCAAAAACAAGATGCAACGGATAAATATCATAACGCCCTGTTTGGATTCCTCCCGCCAACCAAGGCAAAAGGCCGCCGCCAACACCCGCATCGGCGCCAAGGCCAATGCGCGCTCAATCGCCCCCAATCGCCTTGCCACCATTGGTTGGATGGTGGTGATAGCCCTAAGCATGGCCATGACCCGCATTATGACTGATAGCGGGCTGATCCGCTAAACCGCCCACCATGCCAACCGACTTGGGCTGCTGATAAATCGTCTGAATAATCTGATCCAGTGGCGGATTATCGACGGTGACATCATGAACGGGCAGTTGCGCCAACAGCTTTCCCAACACCTTTGGTACATTGGTGCGCGCCAAATCAATGCTGACCTCGGCCTGACGATCCCCCAAGCTTTCCAGGCTGACGCCAGGGGGCATCAGCAAATGCATCTCATTCTGGCTGACCGGCTGGGTAAAATGCAACCGCACCAATTTGTGGGTTAGATAGTTTTGATTCAACGCCGCCAAGCTGTCGTCAAAAACCAATTCGCCATGGTTGATCACCATCACCCGATCGGCAATTTCCTCAATATCGCCAACATCGTGACTGGTCAGCAGGATGGTAACCCCCTCAGACTCGGTCAAATGGTTCAAATGTTGGCGCAACAGGGTTTTGGAGGTGATGTCCAGGCCGATGGTCGGCTCATCCAAAAACAAAATTTCTGGACGGTGAATCAGGCTGGCCGCCAATTCCGCCCGCATCCGTTGCCCCAGGGAAAGGCTGCGTACCGGCTGCGCCAACAGGTCATCCAGATTGAATATCGACGCCAACTCTCTAATCCGATGGGCAATTTCAAACCGCCCCATATCGAACAGCCGACCCAGCAGCATCAGGCCATCATGCACGCTAAGATTCGACCACAGCTGGCTGCGTTGGCCAAACACAATCCCGATGTAGTAGGACAGATCCTGCCGCTCTTGCCAGGGGATGAAGCCCGCCACCTCAGCATAGCCATCGGTGGGGTACAAAATACCTGTTAGCATTTTCAGGGTAGTCGATTTGCCCGCGCCATTGGGGCCGATAAAGGCAATTTTTTCGCCGCTTTCGACCGAAAAACTCAGGTTGGTAACGGCGGGCTTGGATTCATAACGGGGGCGCCAGCGATCGCGCCAACGCTGCCCCCAATCGGCACCCTCGGCCACGGGCAGGCGTCTGCGATAGCTTTTGTGCAACTGGTCAACATAGATAACGGTCATCGCGGCATTGCACCACAACTGTTGCCCGATGCCAAGGAACTGTTGCCCGATGCCAAGGATTTGTATAGGTTCAGTACATAGGGGGCTGGAGGAGGGGTGGGAAGGAAGAATGAATATAGTGGAGAGGGGTGGCGCCTTGCAAGGAA
>VEQJ01000340.1 GCA_018883285.1 Alphaproteobacteria bacterium | reverse complement strand
GTCGGTGGTGTACCAGGTGCAACAGCTGTTGGATCGCCTGGTCGTTAAGGCACCCAAGGCGGGAACCGTGCTGCAACTCAACCTACGGGCAGGGGAATTTGCCGCCAATGAGCGCAGCGATCCCGTGGTTGTGCTGGGCGAAACCCGCATCCTGCAGGTGCGGGCGGATGTGGATGAGCAGAATGCCAGCCGCGTGTCGCTGACCGATGGCGCCAAAGCCTTTCTAAAGGGGCAACCCGAACGCCCGATAGCCCTACGTTTTGTGCGGGTTGAACCGTTGGTGGTGCCCAAAAAATCCCTGACCGGAGCTTTTAACGAACGGGTCGATACCCGCGTGTTGCAAGTCATCTATGAATTTGAACGCGGCACCTTGCCCGTTTTTGTGGGGCAGCAGGTTGATGTGTTTTTGGCGATAAACAATAACTAGGTTAGGGCGGGGCGCCTCAGCACGATAACGCCGCTTCCCCCAACCATTCTAGCCGTGAAACTGCGCGGTTTCGGTTGAACCCGCCATGGCGGTGGTGCTGGATTTTCCCCCTGACACCGCGACAGAGACGGCATCGAAATAGCTGGTTCCCACCTCACGCTGGTGCCGCACGGCGGTAAAGCCATGGTCGGCGGCGGCAAATTCGCCCACCTGAAACTCGGCATAGGCGCCCATGCCGCGATCGCGATAGGCGCGCGCCAGCTCAAACATGCTATAGTTCAGGTTGTGGAAGCCCGCCAGGGTAACAAATTGATAGCGATAGCCCATGGCGGCAATTTGCTGTTGAAACGTCTCAATATCCGCCTGGCTCAACTTTGCCCGCCAGTTGAAGGAGGGGGAGCAGTTATAGGCCAACCATTTGCCGGGGAATTGGGCGTGCACCGCCTCAGCAAAGCGTTTGGCCTCCACCAAATTCGGCTCACTGGTTTCCCACCAAATTAGGTCGGCATAGGGAGCATAGGCCAGGGCGCGGGCGATGCAATAGTCCAACCCCACATCGTCCTTAATGGCGTAGAAGCCTTCGGAAGTGCGGGCGCCGGTCAGAAACGGGCGATCCCGTTCATCAATATCGCTGGTGATAAATTGGGCGCTGTGGGCATCGGTGCGGGCAACGATCAGGGTATCAACCCCCGACACATCGGCGGCCAGGCGGGCGGCGTTCAGGGTGCGGATAAAGCCCTGAATAGGCAGCAGCACTTTGCCGCCCAGGTGGCCACATTTTTTCTCCGACGCCAACTGATCCTCAAAATGCACCGCCGCCGCGCCGGCCTCAATATAGGCCTTCATAATCTCAAAGGCGTTGAGGGGGCCCCCAAAGCCAGCCTCAGCATCGGCCAGAATCGGCACGAACCAATCGATGTTGCCGTTGCCCTCCATGGTTTGGATTTGGTCGGCGCGCGCCAGGGTGCGGTTGATTTTTTTGACCAGCTCGGGCCCACTGTTGGCGGGATACAGGCTTTGGTCGGGATACATTTGGCCAGCGGTGTTGTTGTCCGCCGCCACCTGCCACCCGCTAAGATAAATGGATTTCAGCCCCGCCCGCACCATCTGCATCGCCTGATTCCCCGACAG
>VEQJ01000063.1 GCA_018883285.1 Alphaproteobacteria bacterium | reverse complement strand
AAGTTACCATTTGCAAGTTGGGCAGAAAACGCCGACGGGTTTTGCGGTTCGAGTGGCTGACATTATTGCCCGTCATTACGCGCTTACCAGAAATTTCACATACACGTGCCATGGTCTTATCCCTTTTTTGGTCGTCTAATCGCTTAGCGAACAACACTTTTAGCGAAGCCGACTACGCAAGTCAAGCGGTTCGTGTGCGTTTGTATAGGTTCAGTAGATATGAGACTGGAGGAGGTGGGGGAAGGAAGAAAGAATATAGTGGAGGATGGAATCGCTGTTGGCGCGCGACCTTTTGTTTCGGCGATTTTGCGGGCTGGCGGCGGATGCACAGCCGCCGTCGCACGACAGGATCAGCCGGTTTCGGCGCAGGCTGGCGGCGCATAAAATCTGGTCGAATCTGCTTGATGACATCAACGCGCAGCTGATGACCAAGGGCATCATCATTGCGCAGGGTCAGGTGAGCATCATGGATGCGACGATTGTGGAGGCGCATCAAACGCAGGGCGAGACGAAGGACGGGCAAGCGGGCTGGTGCGTGAAGAAAAACGCGCGTGGCAAAGAGGCCGCAACCTACGGGTACAAGGTGCACGCCAACGGCGATGAAGGCGGGTTTATCATGAAGCAGGAAGGGACCTCAGGCCAGGTCTACGACGGCAACAAACGCGCGGCGTTGCTGACCGGGAAGGAGGTGCCGCTGTACGCTGACAGCGCGTATGACAGCAAGAAAGGGCGCGCGCAACTGGCCGCGCGTGGCATCGAAAATCGTGTGCAGCGCAAGGGCTGTCGGCACCAAAAACTGACGCAGGCCGATCATGACTGGAACCAGGAAGTTGGCGTGACACGGGCGAAAATCGAGCATCAGTTTGCGGCGTATAAAGAGCGCTACGGCCTGCGGCGCACGCGGTTTATCGGCCTTGCGATGAATGCCGCGCATCTAGGCCTCGCAGCTATCGCCCATAATCTTAAAAAAGCTGCGCGCTTTTATCAGCTTTATGGCCTGCCAACACCAGGTTCTAAAATGAAGTGCAACACCTTAAAGTGTAAGTTGGAAAAACGAGCACAGAAAGGCGTTGCAGATGAGACAGTATCAACAATTAAGCTTGGACGAAAGAGAGAGGATGGCACGTGTATAGGTTCAGTACATATGAGACTGGAGGAGGTGGGGGAAGGAAGAAAGAATATAGTGGAGAGGGGTGGCGCCGCGCCAGGAAGAATGGGGGCGGAAGGTGTTGTATTTGGAGAGGGCGAGGGTGAGATTGGCTCTGAAGGCGGTGATGGAGTCGGCTAAGAGGTTCTTTTTGTTGTATAATTCTTCGCGGAAGGTGCGATTGGCGCGTTCGACGCCGCCGTTGTATTGGGGGCGGTTTGGCGGCAGGACAAAGAGAGGGATATGATAATTTTGACAACTAAGCTCAAAATCTTTCATAAATTCCGAGCCACCATCGACTTGAATGGATAGAATGGAGAACGGCGCGTTCTCTATAAGGTCTAGCAGAAACTTTTTGGCGGTAGCGCTTTTTGCGTTAGAATAGACATTAGCATAAACATATTTTGAGACAGGATCCCATGCCTGAAAATGCTTCATCGTTAGGCCATTTTTGGAGACAGTCATATGGTCGATTTGCACCATATTTCCGTGGGTTAAAGCCTTCATGCGATAGTTCCAGGGCTGGGCGTGCCCCTTAGAAAATCGTCGTTTTTTTCGGCTTTTTGGCGCGGAAGCAGAGGTCTGGACGAGGCCGCGACGCATCAGATTTTTAAGAATTCTACCAACGCTACGCTCGCTTAAGTTTATATTGTTGGCGCGCTGCAAAATAACAGCGATTTTTGCCTTGCCATAAGTTAGATTTTCACGACGCAATTGCAGGACAGATTGAATCTGTTCTGGCGTCCACAGAGGTTTTCGAACTTTATTGGGGCGCCGCGTTGGTGGCGGGATCCCTTTATCCAGCTGTTTTAGAATGTTTTCGTGACGGTAATAGGTGGCACGGCTGATGCCAACAATCGTCTGGCAGAATGCATCGGCATGGCCAGCAGCCTTGAGTTTTCGCCATTTTTGTACCGATAGCTCGTATTTTTTGCGATGCTCCTCACATTTTTCTTGTGACAAACTATAGGCGCTTAGTCTATAAATGTTTTTGTGCAAGCCTTTGATTTGCATAAAAAGACTCCTCTGGTTTGGGTTTGAACGTCCCTTCCAGTAAGTCTTTTTTGCCGTAAAAAAGCAAAAAAAGGGTGAGGCAAGCGGTGATAAGTCTGCGACTTACCAACACTTACCTCACCCACCACCACCATCACGTCTCACATCTATCTGAACTTGGACAGAGGTGGGTTGGGCTCTAGCGAACGCGCCCTTAATCTTTTTTCCCGCAGGACTTTTCCCCACAATCTGGCTTTAGCTCACCCAAAATTTGTGTTACAGTCGCCAACTTATGGCATGATCTGTGCCCCATTTCTTAATCCAACAAAGGACGTCCGATGATCCGGTTAGTCAGCAGCAACAACAACAGTTCTGAACGCGCAAACGTGGATGGTGCCGTCCCACCACCATCGCCGGCCTTTCTTGATCGCCTGAATCAGGCGGCGGCGCGGGTGCAGGCAACCTTAGACAATTTGTTGCCCGTCGCCATGGGGGAGGAGGCGCGGCTGTACGATGCGATCCGCTATGCCAGCCTGTCACCAGGCAAACGGTTGCGCCCCTTTTTGGTGTTGGAAAGCGCCAATCTGTTCCATGTGTCGGAGGATCGCGCCTTGCGGGTGGCTGCGGTGGTGGAGATGGTGCACTGCTATTCCCTGATTCACGATGATTTGCCCGCGATGGATAACAGCCCGTTGCGCCGTGGGCAGCCGACCGTGCATGTGGCCTTTGATGAGGCTACCGCGATTTTGGCGGGTGATGGCCTGTTGACCTATGCCTTTCAGCTGTTGGCGGATGAGGAAACACACGGCGATGGCAATGTGCGGGCGGAATTGGTGCGCGACTTGGCGATTGCCGCGGGCCCCCATGGCATGGTGGGCGGACAAATGCTGGATATTTTGGGTGAGGGGCAGCCGCTTGATGCTACCCAAATCACCCGCATGCAACGGTTAAAGACGGGCATGATTATGGCCTTTGCCTGTCAGGCGGGGGCGGTGTTGGGTAAGGCTTCGGATTCTGCCCGCCAGGCCTTAAGCGCCTATGCCCAAAATTTGGGGCTGGCCTTTCAGTTGACCGACGATCTGTTGGATGTTGAGGGGCGGGAGGTTGATATGGGCAAAAAGACCGATCAGGATCGCAAGGCCGCTAAGGCCACGCTGGTCAGCATTATGGGATTGGAACGCGCACGGCAACAGGCCAATGTGCTGGCTGAGCAGGCCATTTCTAACCTATCCTATTTTGATAGCGGCGCCGACAACCTTAAGGATTTGGCGCGCCACATCGTGACCCGCCGTAGCTAAGCGGGCATGCCGTTTATCCATTCATGACCAGTCTGTTTGCCCCCCGCGCCCTGCCCATCATCATGGGCATCGTCAATGTTACCCCTGACAGCTTTTCGGATGGGGGCAGCTTTTTGGCACCCGCCCGCGCCGTTTCCCACGGCCTGTATTTGCGCGAACAGGGGGCGGACATCATCGATGTTGGCGGGGAATCCACCCGCCCTGGCGCGGCGGCGGTCAGCGTGGAGGAGGAGTTGGCGCGGGTTTTGCCCGTGGTGCAGGGGCTGGTGGCGACGGGGGCTATCGTATCGGTTGACACCCGCCAATTACCCGTGATGGAGGCGGCGCTGGCGGCGGGCGCGCACATCATCAACGACATTTCTGCCGCCACCCAGTCGCCCGAATGCATCGACCTGATTGCCCGATACCAGGCGCATGTGGTGTTGATGCATATGCAGGGGCAGCCGCAGTCGATGCAGGATGCCCCCCGCTATACGGATGTGGTGACAGAGGTGGTGGACTTTTTGCTGCAGCGTGCCGAGGCCTGTCAGGCGGGCGGGATTCCTAAAGACCGTATCGCCCTGGATCCTGGGATTGGCTTTGGCAAAAGCGTGGAGCACAATCTTTGCCTGCTGAACCATTTTGATCGCCTGGTCGCCCATGGCTATCCCACCCTGTTGGGGGTATCGCGCAAAAGCTTTATCGCCAAACTTAGTAAGAATGAATCGCCGCAGCATCGGTTGGCGGGCGGATTGGCGGCAACCCTGTGGGCGGTGCAACGGGGCGCCCACATCCTTAGGGTTCATGATGTCGCCGAAACCGTCCAAGCCCTAAAAGTCTGGCACGCCATCCACCAGGCCGATTCGCCCGCCGCTGCGTAAAAACTAGGGGGCGGTGGTTTTGCATTAACCCCGCTGGCCTGCAACCCAAAAACTTCTTATGTTTTGGCAAAAGAGTAACGTTGCGGGGGATACTTTTTCAAAAAATACAGTATATCCCCAACAAAGTTTTTGTTGACACCCCCAATGGGGACTGTTAATTAACAAAAAGTTAACATCCTATTGATTGTCGTTTTATGACTGATACCTGCCAAAAATTCCTTAAGGTTTTGTTATCTACCAAGACAAGAGACACAAGTCATCATGTTATTAATTTAAACAACTCATACAAAAATCCAGCATAAATGACCAGTTCTGCCGCTCGCTATTTTTCGTCAATAACACAGGAGCATTCATCCCCGCTTGGGGATTTAAAGCTTACTCGCGTTGTCGCGCTGGCCAACGAACTAAGAAATAGTTTACGCATTCCACAACAATGGGTAGAGGCGCACTATGATGAGGCTTCACGCCGATTTCCAAGAATGGATCGTGAGCAATCTCCATGGGCTGAATTTACTTATTGCCAAGCGGTTCTTCAGGCGTGGGTTCACGGATCAAAAAAAGTCAATCCCGACAAACGCAGACAGAGAACGGCAAAGGAATGGGAAAAAGTTCTGCATTTTTTTGATAAAGAATTTGGCATCACGAATTTTGCTAGTGTTTATCCCGTTAAAGGCAAGGTGTTTTCACGACTTCAGGGAGTTATCCGCGCTGCAACCAATGTAAATATTTACATGGCGGATCAGCGAGATGTCGCCACCCACACAACCGATTTACTATTTAAATTCCTTTGTTTAGAAGAGCTTCTTGAAAAGAAAAACAATAGCAATAGCAATAGCAATCAAAGATTTTTCAGCAATGAACTTAGAAAGTCATTCTCTGAAATAGCACAATGGCATGATTCTGATGAGGCTGTCTTTGGTGAGCCGACAGGGCGGGTTGCCTCCGAGGCCTTTAAAGATGGAGAACAAAGCGCACCACCTCCTATTAGTCTACATGCTTCTCTTGGCTGGAATCTTCTGCGTTTTTATAATGATAATTGCGATAAAGATGTTACAAAATATATCGAAAAAATCGCAAGAAAATCAATGAAAGCTATGGATGATTATAATCATTACACTTCTAATTTACGAGCAGCACTTTCTGAACTTGGCATCAATGGAAAGAGCGAATTTATAAATTCTCTAAAAAATAAAAGACTAAAAGAAATTATAGACGAGACTGTTATAGATTCAAAAGAGGGGATAGCCGCAGCGCTTACAAAGTGGATAGATCGGATAGCTGGAGGTAAAGAGGTAGCAATTAATCCAATAACTGGGGTGCGTGTTCCCGCAGCAAAATATATTTTTTATCCTATTCAAGACGGTTTAGATTTTTTATTGTGGGCAAGTGAACAAAATGATATTAAAACGATACATCTTGCAAGATATTATGCGATCTTTGGAGGGGAAAGGCTGCAGCGCAATATGTTGCCCGATCAGCACCCAGAACTCCCTAACCCAATAATTTTAAGACCTAAAAAATCTACCATACCTCCCAAATATGAAATTGATCCTGCTGTTGCCCTCTTCCATTGGCTGGGCTTGAACAGAGAATCACAGTTTATTAACACGTCGCAAAAACTTGCTCTCGAAAACATGATAATAGCTACCCATGATGGACATAATCGGAGAAAAAAGGCATTAAATCAGCAAGTTGATAATCATCAAAAAAGCTGGGGAGCCTTAGGGCTAGGGCTGGATATTGGGGCGAGGTACGCAGCACCCGCTTTGCAATTCACGGGAGGGATGATGATAGCTGGATCTGTCGCGGGCATCATCCCTCCTGAAACCGCTGATCTTGGATATGGAATCGCCGCTGGTGGTAGCTTACTTGCCCAATGGTCAATGCTTCAAGTAGGAGCGCTTAACAGGCTTCCTGTCGCCTGCATAGCCGTAGCCGCTAATGTGGGTACTTTATGGCCGATGATTCATGGTGGGCAGGCAGCTGCGCTTGAGGGATTGGTTCCCTTGACTATCGGGAACGTAGCTTTTGCTCTGGGGTATTATGCAAATCTTAGTGGTAAACCCAATGATAATAGCACGAAGGTAAAAATTGACCGCACGGCACCAATCAGGTTTTTCCAAAATGCATTGATAGAACTAGGATGGATTGGTAAGAGAGGGTTTAAAGCGGTTGGAAAACTTAAAGAAGATTTACCCCAAACATGGAAAGATTTTAGATAGTGTAGTCACGAGATTTTTGCCCACATAATGATGCATCGGATGTGGACAGCGGCGAGGAAAGATTTTGTGTTTTTAAGGTATCGCGTGGCAATTCCACGCCATTGTTTCAAATGAAGAAAAGCA
>VEQJ01000339.1 GCA_018883285.1 Alphaproteobacteria bacterium | reverse complement strand
TTATTATGGTCAGGGCATCAGCCCAACTTGAAGCCACCAACCAAAACAATAGATAGTGGTCAACAAGCACATCGTTATTCAACCATTAACAGCGATTGTCAATCAGAATGTTGCTGCTGTATCAAGAAAGTGGCCTTATTGCTTGGCTGGCGGTGCCAGCACTTTCCCCCATTGCTTTCACGACCCTTTTTTTTATGACCGATTATCCCCCTATCTTGCCGCCCGCTGACCCCGCAAGTGTTAGCGATAGCGCCCCAGAAAGTGACAAGCCTGGCCTGCGCCCCATGGTGGTGACGGTGGCGGATCGGGGGGCACGGCTGCTGCCCTGGTTGCGGCAGCAGTTGCCGCAGGCGGGCTTTGCCAATCTGAATAAGGCGTTGCGCAGCGGCCAAATCCGACTGGACGGCAAACGATGCGATGGGAAAGAGCGGTTGCAGGTGGGACAGCTGGTGCGGGTGCCGCCCTTTCTGCGTGCCGCAACCGATACGGATGATACTAGCCATGAGGGGGGCGGTGGGGGTAACCCGCGCGACGCCGCCATGCTGGCCAACATGGTCATTGCCCGCAGCGCGGATTGGATCGCGTTGAATAAGCCCGCTGGCCTAGCGGTGCAGGGGGGGCAGGGGGTGTCGCGCCATTTGGATGGCCTGCTCCCGCTGTTGGCGGAGGGGGGGGAGAAGTTGCGGCTGGTGCATCGGTTGGATAAGGAAACCAGCGGGCTGTTGCTGGTCGCCCGTCACGTTGGCGCGGCATCCGCGTTGGCGGAGGGATTTCGCCAGCATCAACTGCTCAAAACCTATTGGGCGCTGGTGTGGGGTCGGCTACCGCGGGCGGAGGGTTCCTGGCGGGCGCCGTTGGAAAAGCGCGGGACGGGGCCTGATCAGCGGATGGTGGTCGATGCGGCGGGGCAGGATGCCATCACCCACTATCGCCTGCTGGCCTATAACCAGGCCGCCAACATCAGCTGGCTTCAGCTGCAACCCCGCACGGGCAGGATGCACCAGCTGCGCGTGCATTGCAGCGATGCAGGGCTGCCGATTGTTGGCGACAGCAAATATGGCGCCGTGGGGGATATGGCCGCCCCCAATCGATCCCTGGCGGGGCGGTCATTGGGATTGAGCCGCGGGGATTCAGGATCTGCGGCGGCCAAAGGTTTTGTGGGTGTGGGTTCGGGAGAAGGGCGTGGGGGGAAGGGTAGGTCGTGGGGGCTGAGCCGCGGGCATCTGTATCTGCACGCCTACAGTTTGCTGCTGCCAGAGCTGACCGACCCGCTGGTGGCGCCGCCGCCTGCCCCCTTCGCCACCGCCCTGAGCCATCTGTTTCCTGGGGGTGATATATGATTGGGAATGGGCGCGATTTATGAGATAATTAACCAATCATAGACAAACGAGCACAGGAAGGCGTTGCAGATGAGACGGTATCAATGTTTAGTTTCTCATTGTATTAACATTCTAAGAAAAAGGATGACGTTTGGGTGGGGAGATGGTATAAGGAGGGATGGAAAAGCGGGATGCACGGAAATTGGGATTGGCGGCGCAGGCGGAGGTGCGGCGGCTGGCTGTTGCGCA
>VEQJ01000062.1 GCA_018883285.1 Alphaproteobacteria bacterium | reverse complement strand
GGGCTAAGCTTTGCGGAACAGGCGATAGCGGCCGGCGCGGCGGCTATTTTGGCACAGGATTTTACCGATATTGACCCCGCGCTGCAGGGCAAAATTCCCTGCATTCCCCACCCCTGGCCAACCCAAGCCCTAGCCAGACTGGCGGCCTTTTTTCAACCTGGCCAACCCAGCTTTATGGCGGCGGTTACCGGCACCAACGGCAAAACCTCAACCGTTGAATTTGCCCGCCAGCTTTGGCAGTTGCAGGGGTTGCCCGCCGCCAGCCTTGGAACCCTAGGCGTGCTTAGCCCTGTCGAGGTGCCGCCCGCCCCCTCGCTGACCACCGCCGATCCCGTATCGCTGCATTCCATCCTAGCCGCCCTGGCGCAGCAGGGGGTGCAACATGCGGTGATGGAGGCGGCCAGTCACGGCCTGGTGCAACATCGGTTGGATGGCGTTGCCCTGAACGCCGCCGTCTTTACCAACCTGACACAGGATCATTTGGACTATCACGGCACCATGGCGGCCTATTTTGCGGCCAAGGCACGGCTGTTTGCGGTGCTGTTGCCGCGGGGGGCATGCGCGGTTATCAATATTGACACCCCCTATGGTCAGGATTTGGCGCTTCTTTGTCAAACCCGTGGCCATCGGCTGATGACTTTTGGCCAAGCCGCCACCGCTGATTTGCGCTTTGACCAATGGCGTGCCACCACCCTGGGGCAGTCCGCCCGCCTGCACCATGGCGGCCAATCCTATCCCATCACCCTGCCCCTGATTGGCCAGTTCCAGCTGTACAACCTGCTGGGCGCTATCGGACTGGTTCTTAGCAGTGGGGTGGGTTTGGACGCGATTCTGCCCCATTTGGATCAGTTGGCGGGCATTGCGGGGCGGGCAGAGCTGGTCGGTCATCACCCCAATGGCGCGGGGGTGGTGGTGGACTATGCCCATACCCCTGACGGCCTGGAAAACATCCTATCCAGCGTGCGTCAACATACCGCGGGTGCGGGCAGCCGACTGCATGTGGTGTTTGGCTGTGGCGGCAATCGTGACAGCACCAAACGGCCGATGATGGGCGCTATAGCCCAACGCCTGGCCGATGTGGTCTATGTGACCGATGACAATCCGCGCTTTGAGGATCCCACCCTGATTCGATCCGCGATTTTAAGCGCCTGCCCCAACGCCCATGAGATTGGCGATCGCGCTGAGGCGATTGCGCAGGCGATTGGCCAGCTTAGCCCTGGCGACAATCTGGTCATCGCGGGCAAGGGGCATGAGCAGGGGCAGCTGGTGGCGGGGGTGACCAAGCCTTTTGACGATAAACAGGTGGCGCAACAGGTGTTGGCAACGCTTGGTGGGATGGCCACGCCCCACAGCCACGCCAACGCCAGCTTGGGGCAATGCGCCTGATGACCGCCACTTTACCGCCCGCCCACCATCCCCAACCCGTGCTGTGGAATCAGGCCGATTTGCAGGCGGCCTTGGGGCAGGCGATTACCCGCCCATCCCCCCACCCGCTGGCCATTTACCGCGTCATCACCGATAGCCGCGAAGCGCGCACTGGGGATTTGTTTGTCGCCCGCCGCGGCGATCATCTGGATGGCAATGCATTTGTCGCCGATGCCCTGGCACGCGGGGCGGCACTGGCTATTGCGGAAAAACCAGCCGCCGCGTTGGCGCTGCCCACCGACCTGCACAGCCGCGTGGTAACGGTCAGCGATGGTGATGACGCCCTAAACCAGCTGGCCGCCTATGCCCGCCAACGTAGCCGCGCCACCGTTATCGCGATTACGGGCAGCGTGGGAAAAACCAGCAGCAAGACCATGATTGCCGAAGTGCTTAGCCATCATGGCCACACCCACGCCAGCCAGGGGGGCTTTAACAATCATGTGGGCGTTCCCCTGACCCTGGCCAATCTGCCTATTGAGACGGATTTTGCCGTGGTGGAAATCGGTATGAATCATGGGGGGGAGATTGTGCCCCTAAGCCTTTTGACCCGCCCCCATATCGCCGTCATCACCACGGTTGAGGCCGTGCATCTGGAAAATTTTGTGAATATTGAGGGGATTGCCGCCGCCAAGGCAGAGATTTTTGCCGGCCTGCAACCAGGGGGAACAGCGGTTTTGAATCGTGACAACAGCTTTTACGATTTTCTGCTGGCGCAAGCTGAGCAGGCGGGGGCGGCCACAATCGTTAGCTTTGGTCAGGATGCCGCCGCCACGGTACGGCTTTGGCAGGAGAGCGGGAAAATGACCAACCTTCAAATTGATGGCCAGCCAGTCGCCATAAACTGGGATAGCAGCCAATCGGCGGGGGAGGCCTGGCGCAGCGTGCAGCGGGTCACCCTGGCCGTTCTTCACGCCCTGAAGCGGGTAACGCCGCAAAGCCTTAGCGTGATGGGATCCATGCAACCGCTGGCGGGGCGGGGGCAGTTCATCACCCTGCCCTGGTCATCAGGCGGCCAGCTTAGCGTTATCGACGATTCCTATAACGCCAGCCCGGTTTCGGTGCGCGCCGCCATCAGTCGGCTGGGGCAATGCCAGCCAGGGCAGAATGGCCGCCGCATCCTGGTGCTGGGCGATATGCGGGAATTGGGTGAGCAGGCGGTGGCGATGCATCGCGATTTGGCCAATGACGTGTTGGCGCATGGTCTTGACCTGGTGTTTACCAGCGGCACCCTGGCCGATCAGCTGCTTGACGCCCTGCCCCATCATTTGCGGGGCGGCAGTCATCCCAACCCCGCCGATCTGGCCAGCCTGCTGATTCCCCAATTGCGGGCGGGCGATGTGATAACCGTTAAGGGTTCCCGTGGGGCAGCCCCCAAGGCGCGGATGGCGGCGGTAATCGATGCCATGAAGGCTTATAGTGCAGCTTTGGCCAGCGTTGCCCCACCCGATTTTGATAGAGAGACGGCCTAAATGCTTTACCACCTGCTGACCCCCTTTGCGGATGATTTTGGCGCGTTCAACCTGTTTCGCTATATTACCTTTCGCAGTGGGGGCGCGCTGATGACCGCCCTGTTCCTGTCATTTCTGGTGGGCAGACCGATTATCGACTGGCTTCGCAGCATGCAAAAACTTGGCCAGCCGATTCGCAGCGATGGGCCCGAAAGCCATCAAAGCAAAAAGGGCACGCCCACCATGGGCGGCCTGATGATCCTGCTGACCTTTGGGGTATCCACCCTGCTGTGGTCGGATTTAAGCAACGGATTTGTCTGGCTGGTGCTGTTGACCACCCTGGCTTTTGGCGCGGTGGGGGGGGCGGATGATTACCTAAAGCTAAAACGCCGCACCCACAGGGGGCTAACCGCCGCGCAAAAAATGGGCTTGCAGCTTTTGATTGGCGTTCTGACCACCCTAACCCTGCTGCACCTTTACAATTTGCATGATGAGGCTTTGAAAACCAGCCTGACTATCCCCTTTTTCAAAGGCCTGTTGTTTGATTTGGGATGGTTCTATCTGGTCTTTGGCATGGTGGTGGTGGTGGGTGCCAGCAATGCCGTCAACCTGACCGATGGCCTGGATGGGTTGGCGATTGGTGCCACCATTTTTGCCACGCTGGCCTTTATGATCATCACCTATTTGGCGGGCAATCTGGTTTTCGCCAACTATCTGCAGATCCATCATATCCGTGGCGGGGGTGAGCTGGCGGTGCTATGCGCCGCCCTGATTGGCGCGGGGTTGGGGTTTTTGTGGTACAACGCCTGCCCCGCTGAGGTGTTTATGGGCGATACGGGGTCACTGGCGATTGGGGCGCTGTTGGGAACCATCAGCCTGGTGACGAAGCATGAGCTGGTGTTGGTGATTGTCGGCGGCCTGTTTGTGGTGGAAACCCTGTCGGTGATGATTCAGGTATCCTATTTCCGCTACAGCGGTGGTAAGCGGGTGTTTTTGATGGCACCGCTGCATCACCATTTTGAAAAAAAGGGCTGGCCAGAATCCAAGGTGGTCATCCGTTTTTGGATTGTATCGCTGGTGCTGGCCTTAATTGGCCTGTCCACCCTTAAAGTGCGCTAAACAGAGGGGGGGGAAACGAACAATATGCAGCTGCACGGTTGGCAAGGCAAAAAAGTCGCCCTTTACGGCTTGGGCAAAAGCGGTATGGCCACCGCCACCGCCCTGTTGCAGGCTGGCGCCGAAGTCATCGCCTGGGACGATGGCGCGGCCGCCCGCCCCGATGGCACCCTGCATTACCAGGATTTGCATCAGCTGGATTGGCCAGCTTCGGGCATTGCCGCCCTGGTGCTAAGCCCTGGAATCAGTCCGCAGCATAAAACCGTGCAGGCGGCAACGCGTGCGGGAATCCCCCTGCTGAACGATGCCATCCTGTTTGCCTCCTGCAACACCCCTGCCCGCGTGATAGGCATTACCGGCACCAACGGCAAATCCACCACCACCGCCCTGATTCACCATTTGTTGCAACAGGCGGGCAAAGATAGCCTCAATGACAGCCAGATTGGCGGCAATTTTGGCCCCCCGCTGCTAAGCCTTCAGGATCTGCCGCCGCAGGGTACCTATGTGCTGGAGCTGTCATCGTATCAGTTAGAGCTGTTGGATCGCGGCTTGGCCGATATTGCGGTGCTGTTGAACTTCAGCACCGATCATCTGGAACGGCACGGATCGATGGAGTCCTATGTGGCCGCTAAGGAACGGCTGTTCACCCCAATTGCCCCAACAAGCGCCGCAACAGGCACCGCCCTGCCCCGCCCCTATCCGCCCATCGCCGTCATCGGGGTGGACGACCCCTATAGCATCGCCAGTGCCGACCGCCTTAGCCTGCAGCAGCCCAACACTCAACTTATCAGAATCTCTGGCCGCAACAGCGCAAACGCCGATCTGTTGGTGCAAAATGGTTGGCTAACGGGGAGGCTGCTGAATCATCAACCGCTGATAGAGCTTGCCACCCTGCCCACCCTACCCGGTGAGCATAACGCCCAGAACATTGCCGCCGCCGTCGCGGTTGGCCTGCAACTGGGGCTATCCCGTGATCAACTGTGCGCGGGATTACGCAGCTTTCCTGGCCTGGCGCATCGGCAGGAATTGATTGCCCGCCCCGCCAACATCGCCTGTATCAACGATAGCAAGGCCACCAATGCAGAGGCTACGGCCAAGGCCTTAACCTGCTATGACAATATCCTATGGATTGCGGGTGGCCGCCCGAAGCAAGAGGATATGCATGAGCTGTTGCCGCTGTTATCGCGCATCACCCACGCCTTTTTGATTGGTGAGGGTGCCAGCAAATTTGCCGATTTTCTGCAGGGGCGGGTGGATTACAGCCTGTGCGAAACCCTGCCACACGCGGTGCAGCAGGCGTTTGCGATGGGCAAAAAGCTGCAGGAAGGTGGCCAGGCGACCCCCACCATCCTGCTGTCGCCCGCTTGCGCTTCATTCGACCAGTATCAAAATTTTGAACAGCGCGGCGATCATTTTCGCCAGCTGGTCATCACCCTGCAAACCAAGGGGCAAATTGCGGCATGAGCCTGATTGAACGCAGCAGTGACAATTTCTTAAGCCAATGGTGGTGGACGGTTGATCGCATCAGCCTGGCGCTGTTTTTGCTGATTATGCTGGTGGGGATCCTGCTGGTCGCCACCGCCAGCGGCCCCGTGGCGCTACGCCTTCACCTGCCCGAAAGCTATTTTGCCAGCCACCAGCTGATGATCCTGCCGGTTGCGATTGCGATTATGATCAGCGTTTCGATGCTGTCCCCCACCTGGATTCGGCGATTGGGGATTGTATTTTTCCTGCTGGCCATCGTCCTGCTTATCCTGACGCTGTTTAAGGGGGAGGAGGCCAAGGGGGCAACCCGATGGATTCGGTTGGGGGGCTTTTCCCTGCAAGCCTCAGAGTTCGCCAAACCCGCGCTGGCGGTAGTGTGCGGCTGGCTGTTTTCGATGCAGCGGCACAAGCCCAGCTTTCCTGGCCAATTATGGGCGACCATCGCCTATGGCACCACCGCCCTGCTGCTGATTCTTCAGCCTGACTTTGGTATGTTGATGATGGTCACGGGCATTTGGGCAACCCAATATTTTTTGAACGGGTTAAGAATCAGCTACATCTTGGGCGGGCTGGTTGGCATTATGGTGTTGGTGTTGATTGCCTATCTAAGCCTGTCGCATGTCGCCACCCGCATTGACACCTTTTTGAACAGTGAGGCGGGCGACCGTTACCAGGTGGAACGCAGCCTGGATGCCTTTGCCGGGGGCAGCTGGTTTGGTCGCGGTTCGGGCGAAGGACGGGTTAAGGAGGTTTTGCCCGATGTTCATGCCGATTTTATCTTTGCAGTGGCGGGTGAGGAGTTTGGCCTGATCCCAAGCCTGGGAATTATCGGCCTGTATATCCTGGTGATTTTGCGCGGCCTACGCCATTTGCGTGATGAACAGGATTCCTTTGTCGTGCTGGCCAGTGCCGCCATGTTGGTATCCTTTACCATGCAGACCCTGATTAACTTAGGTTCCACCATGCACATCCTGCCCACTAAGGGCATGACCCTGCCCTTTATCAGCTATGGCGGATCATCGTTGCTGGCCATGTCGCTGAACATTGGCATGTATCTGGGGCTGACCCGCCGCCGCCCCAAATTCCGCAGCCGTGGCATCGGCAACCGTTCCCGCACGGGGTTTGATTAGCGGGTTTTCGCTCCCCCCTAGCGCCCCCCAGCCATAGCCCATTCTTCGCTCTTCCCCCGCAGGCTCCTCAGGATCCCTAAGCACCATGCTGC
>VEQJ01000061.1 GCA_018883285.1 Alphaproteobacteria bacterium | reverse complement strand
TGTGGTTGGTATGTTCCATTATGTTGTCCTCATGCGAGTTGTACATGAGGCATTATAATCACAATGTTTTTACAGTGTCAACAATTTGTTTAATTTTTTATCAGCGGGAATAAAGGGCGGTTCACCCGTGTGTTTTGTGGTATTTTTCGCGGGGGGCGGGCGGTGGGGGAGTGTGGGTGTACGCTTTCAAGGCACGCATATTGATAATGTCACAAACATTTTGTATGATAAAACCTTAGCGTTAGAATTGGAGGTGGCCATGCCCAGAGCCGCGATAAAAGACAACAACAGATTTGCCATGCGGATTGACCCAGCCCAGAAGGCGCGGTTGATTCGTGCCGCCCACCTGGAAGAAACCGACCTTAGAAGCTTTATGTTGCGAAACTCGCTAAAAGCAGCCGATGCCGTGATTGAACATGCGGAATGTATTTATTTGGATGAGGAGCAAGCCCGTTTTGTGCTTAACCTGCTGGATAACCCACCAGAGCCAAATGACAGGATGATTGCTGCGGCAAAATCATTGCTATCCGACCAAATGCCATAGTCGAATCATGACGATAAAGCTTTGGCGTGAAGAGGCCATTCAAAAAAAACATGACCGCAAAGGTTTTGACTGTGGGCAGGGCGACCTCAACAGCTTTTTGGCGCAACATGCCCGCCAGGCGCATGAAAGCGGTGCCAGTAAGACATATGTCGTGGTTGATCCCGATGATGGGGTAACGATTTATGGCTTTTACACGTTGGTGCCGACCGATATGAAGGTTGAGGATGCACCATCAGAAATACGTCTGGCGGGGGGCGGCAATCATTCCATCGGGGGGTTCCGTTTGGCGCGGCTGGCTGTAAGCAAACGGGTTCAAGGGCAAGGTATTGGCGGTAAATTGTTGCTTTCAGCCGCTAGGCGTTGCATGCGCGTATCGGAAGAGGTTGGCGGCACCATGATTGTCATTGATGCAAAGGATGATAAGGCGGCAAGCTGGTACAAAATCTATGGTGCTATTGCGGTTCCGCGAATGCCTTTAACCTTGGTTCTACCCTATTCTGTGATCCAAAAATCTTTTGCGAAGGCAGAAATGATTCTAAAATAATTACCTAAACAGAAATTTTGCCCAATGTTCGGCGGGCGTGGGGGCGGCCAGATTGTCCTTGGCCAGATTCCACCATTGCTCTGGCTTTGATGGATACAGCTTGATATGGGGTTCCCCCTGCCACACGCTGGCATAGCCGGCCGCCTCCTCTAACACAAAGGCTATTGATGCGGCGGGGTCACGGCCTGGCCGCCTGGCGGCAAAGCGATTGGCATAGTCCTGCACGGCATGGGCAAAGGGTTGGTGTTTTTCGTACAGAATATGCACCCTGTTGGTGTTGTCGGCATAATCAGGATGGTTAGTCAGATCATCCCAGCGCACCAGGGTATAGTTCACCCCAGCCAACCAGGGGGCATTATCCGCCAGCCAGGCATCGCCCATCGCCCGCGCCGCATCCCTATCGCCGCCGTTGTTGTGGTGATTGATGGTATCAGTGACCTGCAGGGTAAGGGTTTTTCTATTGTCCACCACCCAATCCAATATGCCACCCAACCGTTCGCCCGTGAAATTGGCATTGTTCATGCTGATGCCCAGGCGGACGTGGGGGATGGCCTGCCAACCTGGGCAGTTGGACACCAAAAGCTTATTGGACATTGTTCCAGATCATCATGAACAGTTCCCGTTGGGCATCCGCAAAGGTTTGATCGCGGATAATGACGGTTCTGCCTCCCTCACTCATTCGGGTAAATACGGTAGATCCGTAAACCAGCTGAAGGGTAAGGGCATCGGTGGGTGGAAGGGTGCGGTAAATTTCATCGTTTGGGTGCCGCTTAACGCTTTTCGCCTTGATTAGGAACCGCAGATCAATGCCCTTAGCCAAAATTTTCTGCTGTACCGCAATCACTTCTGGCGTGGAAAGCGCACCATCAGCGTTAAATATCAAGAGGTCTTTGCCTGGATCAAGGGTTTGCAGCGCGTTGGTTAGCACCTGCAGATAGAATTCCTCATGCGGGGCATCCATGACAGTGACTGTGGCGTTACTGCGCTTCACGCCGTCATCTGGCAAGAACTCAATGCCCGCCGCCGCAAACACGGTCATCAGTTTTTGTATCGTGCGGGCGCTGGGGGATGATTCCCTGCGCTCTATCTTTCCCAGGTTGGTTCCTGCAATGCCGACGCGGTCGGACAGATCTGTCAATGTCCAATCCAGCAAGGCGCGGGCAGCGCGAATTTGTTCGGGTGATAGCACGGTTGATCCTCTTTCGTTGCTGGTTTTACTCACCATACATTATCATAAAAAATATACAAGAATATTTTTCCAGTATCTTTTAACCCATCTTTAAGAATTATCCGATAAATATCGACTTGTCACAAAACCGTAACAATTAAGGGGGCAAGCAATGACCATTCATCATCACCATCGTGAGCGCGATTTAATCAGACTGGCGAAGTATTTTGTAACCGAGGCCTATCAGGCCTATTTCAATCCCAACGCGGCAACGGATCAAGCCGTCACCGACCTGCAGGCGGCGGCGCTGTTGATTCATGAAATGTTAATGGCCAAGCCGAATTGCATACTGGAAAATCCATAAATTCCTGTTAGGATGAGGATTCAGGAAAGCTTTAAAAATGCAGATGGTTCGTACCACGATCAAATATGATGGCTCTGCACTTGCGGGAAAGTCTATGGATGTAGCCGACTTGGCGCCATCCCTTATCGCGCTTTCTGACCTCATCAAAGCAGCGAATCGCCAATTTAACGGTGATCGATCTGGCGTAAAAATACTGGTGAACGCCAACCTAGACCAAAACTGTTTTGAGCTGTTTATTGATTTAGCCCAAACCCTTTGGGAATCCGTATCCAATCTGATTGCCGATGATCGGGTCGCAACGATTAAAGAAATCGCAGAATGGATTGGCATTTTAAAGCCTGCCGCGGGTGGCATCACTTTATACGCGCTAATCAAAATTCTGCGCGGCAAAACTGTTGAAAGCACAACCATCGAAAAAAACGATGGAAAAGACGTTTTGCAAATACATATTTATGGCGATAGCAATCATGTAACAGTCGATAAAAATGTTTATGAAATGTATAGCAACCAAGTTATCAGAAATCACGCCATAAAAGTTTTAGAGCCTCTTACCAAAGATGGGTACGATAGCTTGGAATTTTATGATGGCAAGAAAAAGGTCTATGAACATTTTGATAAGTCTGATGTTCCATCAATAGATAATGGCAATTTACCAGAAATCCAA
The DNA here is from genome assembly GCA_018883285.1 of Alphaproteobacteria bacterium. Classification (GTDB taxonomy): domain Bacteria; phylum Pseudomonadota; class Alphaproteobacteria; order CAISOG01; family CAISOG01; genus CAISOG01. Next base: position 3,420 of record VEQJ01000061.1, on the reverse strand, counting down.
CCGCAAAATGTGGTTATATCCAAAATCAAAACAATAGTCCGCATTCGTAAGCCCGCTTATGAAGGTAACTCAAAATGGACGTTGGTTTACAAGCGCGCCATCGAAGCCGCCATCGAAGACAAAGATTGGCTAGAAAAATTCCAATCCAACGTGGTTAGTGCTCCACCAGGAAGCGCTTTGGAAGTTGATATGGATGAGAAAGTCGTCATCAATTCCAAAGGGGAACAGATTGAGGAACCTGTGTACACCGTTACAAAGGTTCATTCTGTTGCCCCGCCCGCAGAGCAAATACAGTTAATTTGATGCGCGGGCGGCGGCGCTGTTGATTCATGAAATGTTAATGGCCAAGCCGAATTGAAAAGGGGTCGAATTCGACCTCTTTAGAAATGTTGGCAGGGTGTATGGCCATAAAAAATGTTCCCATGGTATAAATAGCTACGCCCGCCAGGGTAATCAAAATGGGGATTTCGATGACATTGTATGAAGATCTGCAAAGGGATATACCAGACTTAGATGTTGAAGAATTGCGAAAAGAAAAACATTTAGAGCAGCTAAAATTTCGGGTTGATGCAGCGAAAAAATATGAAGACTCACAAAGCGCAAGATTTGAGTTTCTTGATAAGAAGGCTTCTTACTGCTTAAAATTTTCCCTAACGGTTTTGGCCGCCATTATTGCCTATCTGTATGTTTCCTTAGACAGCTGGGATGGCTCAATCAAACAGTGGTTGGCCGTTGCCGCGTTGGGCGGGTATTCCATCGTTGCCTTTCTGGGAGTTCGCGCCGTATGGCCGATTGGCTATGGTGACCCGGGTTTGCAGCCATCAGCCCTGATGGATGAAAATGTTGTTACGATGGAATGGCAAGATTTCCTGGTGTATTGGCTGAAATGCACCCACATAAGAACCACAACCAACGACAGGGTATGTCTGATTAGATCGCGTCGCAATGACCGCCTATTTCTAAGCGTGCTGGTTGTTTCCGTTCTGTTGGCGGTAGGTATTCTAGGTTTTCTTATGGTCAAGATCACCTTGGGTTGAACCGCGGTTCATGGGCTGTGGATTATTTACTGGAATAATACCAGCAGGTAAAGGCGGCGCGGGGGGCTTGGCGGGCGCGGGTGCAGACGGTTTCTGCGCGGTTGGTGGCGGTGGGGTTTTGGTGTCGTTGGCCATGGCAAAGTTCCTTTCGCGGGGGGCTTAGATCTCAAAGGCGGCGATGACCAGCCAGGCACGTTTAATGTCGGTCACCACAATCGTTTGTTCGGCCAATGGCCGATAGGTTTTGACCACCCATTCATCCGATTGTTTCGACACCAATTCCCGCACCAGGCCGCTGCCGTCACCAAATTCCAACAACACGGTTGATCCAGGGGTGATGGGGTAATCGGGATTGACCAGCAGCCGTTGACCATCATGGTAACGCGGTTCCATGCTGCCATCAGGCATCACCACCACCGATGATCCATCCAATTTATCCAACAGGGGAATCGATTCCCTTTTGGGCGGGACACTCATGTCAAGCTTGCCTGTCAGTGCATCAACACTACCCAACACTGCAAAATCTTTGGTGATAGCGTAGCTGCTGGTATTGGATAAGGGCTTGGTGTTCATTTGTGATATCGGCAACAAATCAGCTGGCGTGCAATCCAGCGCCTTTGCAATCTTTGTCATCCAAGGCAAAGACAGACGGCGTTCCCCCCGCTCAATCATTGCAAGGTTTTGTGGGGTTGTTTCGATGCGCTTAGCCACGAATTGCAGGGAGTATCCCCGCTCCTCTCTAAGTTCCCGCACTCTGTTGTTGTGTTCGTTCATGTTTTCATTTTAACAAAAAGTTTACGCCAGCGCATCGCAAAATTTGTTTAAGATTTGTTGACAATCTAAAAACAATATGTTTCATTTTCTTATGCGCCTAAGAGACTACCTTTCCCATACTGGTGAGACATCACAAAATTTTGCTGACCGCATTGGTGTAACGCGGCAGACGGTGTGGTTTTGGCTAGTTGGCAAAAGGTATCCATCCAGTACCACCATGGCCAAAATCGTGGCCGTCACCAATGGCCAGGTCACCCCCAATGATTTTTTCACCGCCCCCATCAAACAGGGGCAAAGCAAACCCCCTATAAACCCTAACGGCTAACCTATTTCGTTAAGTTAGCAATAGTTTTTGTTTTTTTTATGACAAACCGCTTAGCAGGATGGATTGGCACCAATGACCAGAAAATTTGGCCAGAATTGTAACATTGTTGCTTGCTGCCCGCTAGATAGTTGTCATTTTGTTTCAATAATGCCGGCACGCGGGGGGTGAAATGAAACTGTACGCATGGTTAAAAGCCAACGACATGACCTGGCAGCAGCTGTCGTTTATGACCGACATCACCGTCAAAACCCTGATGCTGTTTGGCAGTGGCCAGCTGGCACCAGGCGCCCGCACGATGGAAAAAATCCGCCGCATCACCAGGGGGCAGGTAACCTTTGATATTCCGCCGCCCGCGCCCCCCCGCCCCGCCGCCATTATCCCAGTCATCCGTTGGTCGAATTCCACCAAAATCCCCCCGCCCTGTGGGGAATTGCCCGCCGATCAAAACATGGTCGAGCAGATGAAAAGCTATTACGGCAGCCGCCTGCGTGAAGATAAAAAGCGCGGATGCTACCTGCTGGACGGGGTGGTCGTTCAAACCCACAAGCTGTACGCCCCCGTGATTGCTGCTCATAAAAACAGCGGCCAGGGCGGTATGCGCTATCCAGGGGTGGCGGGCGATGAATAATCCCAACACCATCGCCACCTTTAGCATCGGCAGCATGGCGATGGGCAAACAGCGCGCCCAGACAGGCATCGGCGGCCATCATTTTACCCCGCCCCCAACCAGGGCGTTTGAGGGATTTGTCGCCACCATGGCCAGGGCGGCGATGGCGGGCAAAAAACCCTATGAGGGCGCGGTTGAATTACAGCTGACTTCGGTTTTCCCGATACCCATCAGCTGGCCAAAGGTCAAAAGGCAGCTGGCAAAGGAAAACCAAATCCACCCGATTGTTTGCCCCGACCTGTCAAACATTATCAAAGCCATCGAGGATGGCATGAACAAGATTGTTTATAACGATGACAAACAAATTTGCCGCCACAACTGTCAGAAAATCTATGGGGAAAGCCCATCCTTTACCGTAACCGTCAACAAAATCTAAGGGGTTATCCATGTCTAAAAAATACGCTTGCATATTAACATTCCATAAAAACAGATAACATCAGGCGGCGGCGTAGGCTGTTTTGGGGTGTTGGAAAAAGCTGGCAATCTTGGCGGGCATAAAAGACAGCTTCGTCAAGTAATCCTCAAGCTTTCGGTGCAATGAATCACGATTTCTTGGCCTGCCGTCCTTGTATATTTTTGCTTTGACATCATTATTTAGCAATTCTTCCGGATTAAGT
>VEQJ01000060.1 GCA_018883285.1 Alphaproteobacteria bacterium | reverse complement strand
CGCCAGTTGTGGGCGGAAAGTGTCGGTAAGGATGGGGTGGGAAGCACGCCGATTCCCGCGCTGGGCACGGTGGATCAGCATAGCCAGTTGCAGCTGTATCTGGATGGCCCCGACGACAAATTCTACACCCTGATTACCGCGCCAACCGATCTGGCCGGCCTGCCCAAACTGCCTGGCACGCTGAACGACAGCCGCCTGGCCTATCTGCAGGGGCACGGCATGGGTGAACTGCTAACCGCGATGCAGGAGGCGACGATCAGCACCCTGCAGGCTAAGCAACGGCCACTGCGCCGCCTGGCCATTCCGCGGGTGGATGAGGAGGTGTTGGGGGCGCTGTTCATGCACTTTATGTTGGAAACCATGCTGTCCGCCGATCTGTTGGGCGTGAACGCCTTTGACCAGCCCGCGGTGGAGGATGGTAAGCATCTGGCGCGGCAAAACTTGGCCAGCATGGCGGCCTAGGGCGGGTTGATGGCGGTATTTTCTGATGCCCTAAATCCCAATAACCAGGCGACGCCCATCATTCGGCGGCTGCCCGAAACGCTGGTCAACCAGATTGCCGCGGGTGAGGTGGTGGAGCGTCCCGCCGCGGTGGTGAAGGAGCTGGTGGAAAATGCCCTGGACGCGGGGGCAACCACCCTGACCATTCGGATTGCCCAGGGCGGGTTGAGCCTGATTGAGGTAGCCGATGATGGTTGCGGCATGTCGGGGGCGGTGCTGGACAGCGCGGTGGGGGTATCGCCCCTGATGCTGGCGTTGGAGCGGCACGCCACCAGCAAATTGACTGACGATACCCTAAGCCGTATTGCCAGCCACGGCTTTCGGGGGGAAGCCCTGCCCGCGATTGCCGCGGTTAGCCGCCTTAGCCTGCTTAGTCGTACCGCCAGTGATGCCCATGGCTGGCTGTTGCAGCTGGAGGGGGGGCGGTGGCTGACCCCCCAACCGCAACCCGCCGTGCGGGAGGTTGGCACCACCGTAACCGTCCGCGACCTGTTTTTCGCCACGCCCGCCCGCCTGAAGTTTCAGCGTAGCCCCGCCTATGAGGCCGAGCAGGTCATCGACTGGGTTAAGCGGTTGGCGCTGGCCAATCCCGATGTCGGGCTGCGGCTTAGTGTCGATGATCGCTGGCTGTTTGAACTGCCCGCCGATCAAAGCCCTGACCAGCGGGTGCGGGCACTGCTGGGTGCGGCGGTGGCCGACAATCTGTTACCTGTGGCGTTAAGCCATGGCGATAGCCGCATTATTGGCTGGGCGGGGTTGCCCACCTTTCACCGCGCCACCGCCAGCCTGCAATGGCTGTATGTCAACGGGCGGGTGGTTAAGGATCGCCAGCTGCAGGGGGTGTTGCGGGCAGCCTATCACGATGTGATGCCGCCGCGCCGCCATGCGGTCGTGCTGCTGAACCTGCAGCTGCCGTTGGAGGCGGTGGATGTGAATGTGCACCCCGCCAAGACTGAGGTGCGCTTTGCCGATGCGGACGCTGCCCGCCGCCTGATCATTGTCGGGTTGCGGCAGGCGATCGCGGAGGGGGGGCAGCGGGCGGCGGCCACGGTGGCTAGTGATATTCGGGCAACGCGGGTGGAATGGCCGCAGCAGGGCTCTGGCATGGTTGCGGATAGTGATGTCGCGGATTCTGGTTCCGCCTTAGGCGGCGGGGCAGGAGCAGGGGCAGGGGGCGACTCCCGCTATGACTCCCGCTACGCTCTGGGGCTGGGTCGTCTGCAATCGGGGCGATTCCCTGTTGGGTCGGCGGGGGGTGGTGGTAGCGGGCGGCAGGGTAGCCTGCGGCTGGGGCAACCGCTTAGCGAACAGTGGGGGGGGCAGCGGCGGGCGGCATCGCCTGGTGCAGGTCAGCAAGAGGCGACGGGCTATCCCGCGGATCAGGAACCCGCGCCAGACCATAACATTGATTGCAACCCTGACCATAACACAGACTATCCCTTGGGACAGGCGCGTGCCCAGCTGCACAACACCTATATTTTGGCGCAAACCGCCGATGGTCTGGTGGTGGTCGATCAACATGCCGCCCATGAACGCTTGGTTTATGAACAGCTGCGTGCGCAGATGCAGGGCAATGGCGGGCACAGCCCCATCGCCAGTCAAGCCCTGCTGGTACCCGTTATCGTGGATTTGCCGCCCGCCCAGCTGGCGGCTATTGTGGCGGCGGCTGACAGTCTGACGCAATTCGGGCTGCGGCTTGAGCCTTTTGGTCATGGCGCGGTGGTGGTGCGCGAAATTCCCAGCGTGCTAAGCACCGCTGAGGCGGCGGCGGTGGTCACGGATCTGGCGGAGGAGTTGCTGACGGAGGGGGAGGCGCTTAGCCTGGCGGAGCGGCAACATCACCGCCTGGCCACCCTGGCCTGTCATCACAGCGTGCGCGCGGGTCGCCGCCTGAGTCTGGAGGAGATGAACGCCCTGCTGCGGCAGATGGAGGCAACGCCAAACAGCGGCCAATGCAACCATGGTCGCCCCACCCACATCAAATTGACGCTGGCGGAGTTCGAGCGGTTGTTTGAACGGGCGTAATCTGCTAAACCAGCAGCTCGTTACAACCCCATTGCCCGACAAAATCTGATGCCGACAACACAATCCAGCCCCAAATCCACCGCCACCCGCCCATCCGCGCCCTGGAGCCCGCAAAGCTGGCAGAATTTTGCCCTGCGCCAGGTACCAATCTATCCCGATCCCGCCCAGCTGGCGGCGGTGAAGCAGCGGCTGGCCAACTATCCGCCGCTAGTCTTCGCGGGGGAGGCACGGCGGTTGGAGGCTGAGTTGGCGCGGGCGGCGGCGGGGCAGGCCTTTGTGCTGCAGGGCGGCGATTGCGCCGAAAGCTTTGCCGAATTTCATCCGCGCCATATCCGTGACAATTTTCGCGTGCTGCTGCAAATGGCGATTATTCTGACTTTTGCGGGGGCATGCCCGATTGTAAAGCTGGGGCGAATCGCGGGGCAGTTTGCCAAACCGCGTAGTGAGCCTGACGAAACCATCGATGGCGTCACCCTGCCCAGCTATCGCGGCGATATTATCAACGGCATTGAGTTTACGAAAGAATCGCGGACAGCCGATCCCGAACGGTTGCTGCAAAGCTATAACCAATCGGCGGCCACCCTGAATCTGTTGCGCGCCTTTGCCCAGGGCGGCTATGCCGATTTGCACCGCGTCCATGGTTGGACATTGGATTTCGTTAACACGGGCAGCGGTTCCAGCATTGCCGAAAAATACAGCCAGCTGGCCGACCGTATTGGCGAATGTTTGGACTTTATGGCGGCTTGCGGCCTGACCAGTGAGACCACGCCCCAGCTGGCCGAAACCAGCTTTTACACCAGTCATGAGGCGCTTTTGCTGGATTATGAGGAGGGGTTGACCCGCGTCGATTCCCTGACTGGTGATTGGTACGACTGCTCAGCCCACTTTTTGTGGATTGGGGAGCGCACCCGCCAGCTGGATGGGGCGCATGTGGAATTTTGCCGCGGCATCAAAAACCCAATTGGGGTTAAGGTGGGGCCCAGCATGGATCCGGATGAGCTGATTCGCCTGATTGACGTGCTGAACCCCGCCAACAAGCCTGGCCGCCTGACCCTGATTAGTCGGATGGGCGCGGATAAGGTGGCCGCAGGCCTGCCCCCCCTGTTGCGGCGGGTGAAGGCTGAGGGGCGGCAGGTGGTGTGGCTGTGTGACGCCATGCATGGCAACACGTTTAAGGCGGCCAGCGGTATAAAAACCCGCGACCTGGCTAAGGTGCTGCTGGAAATTGAGCGGTTTTTTGCGGCGCATCTGGCTGAGGGAACTCATGCGGGCGGGGTGCATGTTGAGCTGACGGGTAAGGATGTCACCGAATGTTTGGGCGGCCCCCAGGCGATTAGTGAGGCGCAGTTGTCGGATCGTTACGACACCCACTGTGACCCCCGCCTGAACGCCAGCCAGGGGTTAGAGCTGGCCTTTCGGGTGGCCGATATGCTAAAGCAGCATCGTCGCGCCCTGCAAGGTAACGAGGCGACGGCGTAGCGCGTTTTTGCCAGAAAGATAGGATGCAGGCGATGCCAAAAGGATTGATAATTGCCTTGACGCAAACCAACCCGCATGTCGGGCATTTGGCGCACAACCTGGCCATGATTGATCAGCGCTATCACGCCGCCGCCCAGCAAAAGGCCGATTTGGTGGTGTTTTCCGAGCTGGTGGTTTGTGGCTATCCCCCCGATGATTTGGTGCTGAACCCCGCCTTTGTGGCCGCCTGTCGCCAGGGGGTTGAGCAGTTGGCGGCCATCACCCGTGGCCAACAAACCGGCATGATTGTTGGGGCACCCTGGATGGATCATGACCGCCTGTACAACGCCGCCCTGTTGTTGGCGGATGGAGAGGTGCAGGCCACCTATTACAAACAGGAACTGCCCAACTATGGCGTTTTTGACGAAAAACGCCTGTTCAGCCCTGGTCAGCGGGCTGAGCCGATGATGTTTCGTGGTCATCGCCTGGGGCTGATGATCTGTGAGGATATGTGGTACCCAACGGTTGGTCATGAGTTGGCGCAGCAGGGGGCAGAACTGCTAATCTGTATCAACGGCTCCCCCTTTGAGGAGGATAAGCTGACGGAGCGGTTGCATATGTCTAAGGCGCAGACCATGAGCAACGATTTGGCGCTGATTTATGTCAACCAGGTCGGTGGGCAGGATGAGTTGGTGTTCGATGGCCGCAGCTTTGTGATGACCATGATGGGAGAGCAGCAGGTGACCTTAGCCCCCTGGGCAGAGGATTTGGTGCTAACCCATTGGCGCACCCAAGCGGGCAGCAAAAATGCCGACAGCCCCCATGGCAAATTGGTGTGCAGCGATCCCCCGCGCCTAAGCGATAAGGCCGAAACCCTGGCCGATTTTTACCAGGCCTTGGTGTTGGGGCTGCGCGACTATGCCCACAAAAATGGTTTTGATAAGGGGGTGTTAATTGGCCTGTCGGGCGGGATTGATTCCGCCCTGACCGCGGCGATTGCCGTTGATGCCCTGGGGCGGGCGGCGGTGCACGGCGTGTTCATGCCATCACCCTATACCGCCCAACAAAGCTATGACGATGTGGCGGATCTGGTCAAAACCCTGGGCATTCAATTGGATACCATTTCGATTTCGCCCGCTATCCGCACCTTTGCCAACATGCTGGATGGGATTTTTAGCCGCGATGGCGACGATTTTTCTGGCCAGGGCGATGTGACCGAGGAAAATATTCAGTCGCGGGTGCGTGGCATGCTGTTGATGGCCATGTCCAACAAATATGGCCGTTTGGTGCTGTCGACAGGCAACAAATCGGAAATGTCGGTTGGCTATGCCACCCTGTATGGCGATATGTGCGGCGGCTATGCCCTGCTTAAGGATTTGTACAAAACAACGGTTTATGAATTGGCGCGTTGGCGCAACAGCCATTATTTCAGGCATTTTCAGGGGCCCGCCGGCGTGGTCATCAGCGATGCCATCCTGCAACGGCCGCCCACCGCCGAACTGCGCCCCAACCAGACCGACCAAGACAAATTGCCCCCCTATGACCAGCTGGATGCGATTTTGCAAGGTTTGATAGAACAATCGGCCAGCGTTGATCAGCTGGTGGCGGGATCACCCCTGCATCAGGCTCAGCCGCGCCCGTTGGTGCAAAAGGTGCGGCGCTGGTTAGATTTGGCCGAATACAAACGGCGCCAGGCACCGCCAGGGGTCAAATTGACCAGCAAGGCCTTTGGCCGCGACCGCCGCTATCCCATCACCAACGGCTGGGAAGGCTGAGCAGGGCGTTAGCGGGTTAGGAGGAGATCTTGGTCGCGTTTCAGCTGAAGAGCCTGCCGTCGTTGGATTTGACCCTCGAGTTGGGCTGTTTTGGTGTTGATTTCCTCGGCAACTGCTTCTAAAGAGTTTCTCAGCTCTTCTGGGGGCGGCAGTGCCTTCCCGTTGTAGTAAGGTAACCCACTGGTTGCAATATGGACTTCTGCCTGTCTACGATTGGTAAGACCCAGAACAGGTTGAAGTATTCCGCCAATGACTGCCTTGTTGTATTGCGGCAATAAGCTGGTAGCAGCCTCATAATTTCCTGTCGCGAGGTTTTTGCGCAAACCTTTGCCCAAATTTTCTTCTCCGATATTGTAGGTCAGGGATGTAAGGGCGGCAAGCTCTCCCGATTTCATTGGTACAGTTGGGTTGCTTTGCTCTAAGACGGTTCGCATCGCCGTGATGGTATCCTGTTTAAGCCATTGAGCACAAAGGGTTTTGGGGATGCCATCTGGGTGTTGTTGTCGGTACGCTTGCGCCTGCGTCGGTGTTAACAGCCTGCCGTAACAGGCAGTTGGATTGCCCGCAACATCCAAATAAATTCCTAAAGTATCGGATGTTTTTCCTGGCTTTGATCCCTCATAGTGCTTGATAAGCTCAGCCGTTGCGTTGACTACCTGATAGGTGGTCGATGCTTTAGTCGGAGTTGTGGACTTTTTAGTTAGAGCTGTTTCGGTCGTAGGTGTTGTTGGCGCAATCGGTACGGTTGAGAAAGTGGTGGTCGGGGTAGCGGTCAGCACGATGGATAGCGTTGTGGCAGCAGCGGCCGCCCCCAAAAAACCATCAATCTTAGGCGAGGTCTCTGGGCGATCTTCTATTAACATTCTAAGAAAAAGGATGACGTTTGGGTGGGGAGATGGTATAAGGAGGGATGGAAAAGCGGGATGCACGGAAATTGGGATTGGCGGCGCAGGCGGAGGTGCGGCGGC
>VEQJ01000338.1 GCA_018883285.1 Alphaproteobacteria bacterium | reverse complement strand
GTGTAAGGCTTCAGGCTACAATTTAGGGATGGAGATACGAAACTTTATCCATAAGGGGCTGCGGTGGCTTTATATGGACGGTGTAACCAAGGGTGTACCGGCGGCTACGGTTGATAAGCTAAGAAAGATGCTGGCCTATTTGGATTCGATGCAGCAGGCTGAGGAGTTGACCGCTTTGACGTCCTGGAAAGCCCATATCCTGATGGGCAATCGTAAAGGGGTGTGGAGCCTGCATGTTACCGCCAATCACCGTTTGACCTTTTGGATCGACGGTGCCGATCGCATGATTTGTGATGTGAATTTAGAAGACTATCATTAAGGAGTAAGAACTATGACCATGCACACCCCACCCCACCCTGGCGAATTTATCCGCACCGAAATTGTTGAGCCGAACGGGCTGACGGTGACGGCGGCCGCAAAGGTACTTAACGTATCGCGCCCGACCCTTTCCAGCCTGTTGAATGGCAAGGCCGATTTGTCTGGCGATATGGCACTGCGGATTGAGCAAGCCTTTGGCGTTAAGATGGATACGCTGATGCGGATGCAGTCATCCTATGACATTGCACGCACGCGCGAACGCGCAACCCTTATCCAGGTTCCGCGCTTTATCGCACCAACGCCAGAGCCGAGCCCTACAGAAAATTTTGCCCAATAACCCAACCGCATGAAAGAAGTGATGCAGACCGATAAGGTGCGGGGGGGGGCACAAGATAAGCTTAGTAGAAATTGGCAATCATTGACAATAATTGTTAAATGCGCTATTTCTACAGATAGGTCATGCTAGGAGAATTCTATGACGATCAACATCAATCTCACCCCGCAGCTTGAAACCATGGTGCGCCAGAAAGTAGCGGGCGGCCTGTATAACAGCGCCAGCGAAGTGGTACGCGAAGCCTTAAGGCTCATGGAAGCGCAAGATCAGCTGCGCGCGGTTCGGTTAGCACAACTGCGTCAGGATATTCAGGAAGGTCTAGACAGCGGTTCGGCAGGTGAACTTGATATAGAGACTATTAAAAAGCGCGGACGCGCCAGGCTGAACGTCCAAAACCCTCATTAAAGTTTTGTTTTGCCTCGCGTCCTAAAAACTTTGCGCGCTGAACGCGATCTTGATGACATATGGTTCTATGTTGCGATCGCAGCCGATAATCCAGAAGCCGCCGACCGATTGCTTGATGCTTTGATGGCACAGGCACGGCTGGTGGCAACTCAGCCCAAAATGGGAATGCCTCGTCCAGAGCTTTCCCCAGAGATAAGAAGCTTTATCGAGGGGCGCTATGTTGTTTTTTACCAACCCATACCAGACGGTATAGAGATTGTGCGCGTGTTGCATGGATCGCGTGACTTAGAAGCGACTTTCTATGTTTATGATTGATAACAACTCTGTTGAGCGACAAGCGAGGGTAAGGTAGAAAAACCCATGCTATCCCCGATTACCATTGGTACGATTCAGGTAGCGGAGCCAGTATTGCTGGCACCGATGACGGAGGTGACCGACCAACCATGCCGCCGCACGGTGCGCGATTTTGGCGCTGGCCTGATTTTCTCAGAAATGATTGCCAGCGCGGCCGCCGTCCGCAACATCGCCAAAAGCCGCAA
>VEQJ01000337.1 GCA_018883285.1 Alphaproteobacteria bacterium | reverse complement strand
AAGCTAGGCTAGGCTTTAGGCCAAGCCATCGGGGGGCTAGCTGGCGAACACATGCACTTCGTTGTATTGGGTGCTCTTGCTGACCTTGCTGGCAATGCTGATGCGGCTGGGGGAAACGCCATAGCGTACTAGGCTTTGTTTGACGCCATTGGCCTGTTTCAGGGCGCTGGCCAGCGTGTTGCTGCCGCCCTTTTTATCGGGGGCAATCGCCAACACCTCAAAGGATGCGGATGGCGACCGCTGCAAAATATCGGATACACTGTTTTGCAGTTCGGCCTCATAGGCAATTTTGGCGCGATCAAAACGGATAATCACAAAGGGTGAACCGCCCGATGCTGTGCTGGCTAAGGCCTTACCCGAACCATCGCCCGATTTTCTGGCGCTTGGCAGCGATGAAACGGGGGGCAGGGGGGCGGACAGGGTGTTGCCAACAGGGGCAAAGGCAGGGTTGGGAAAGCTGACCCCGCCCGAAAGACCCGCGGATGGCGCGCTCAGGCTGCCTGGATTGCTCGCACTACCAAGCCCCAGGCCGGTGTTCAGCATACCGGGGGCGGCCGAGTTTCCCGAAAAAGACCCCTTGCTGATGGCATTAGACAGGCTGCTTAAATAGCCCCGTTCCCGCGCGACATAGGCGGTTTGACGGTCAATATCGGCGCGAATTTCCCGCACCAGCCGTTCAATCAGCACCATGGTGCGATTCACCTCATCCTCCAAAATCGCCAATTGGCGATGATCCTCATCAATACCGCCCGCCAGCGCATAGGTGGATCGGACGCTGTCTAACAAATAAGAGGAGAAGGATCCATCGCTGGAAACCGCATTGGCCAGATTGCTCATTTTCCCTGAAGCGGTGCTAACCAACTCCAACTGCTGCTGCGCCTGATTCCATTGTTGCACCAACACGGGGTTGCCGGGGGTGGTACCAATTTGCAGGCGGGCATTAATGGCGGCCACCACGCCGTGATACACCTGTGCCTGGCTGACGGTATCTTGACGAATGGTCAGCAGGGTTTCGTTATGATTGGTCAAATTGGCCTGCATCGTGCTGAGATCGCTGCGCAGGCGCATCACCCGTTCGCCCACCACGGTACCCGTGCTGTTTTGTTTGCCATAGCCACCGCCCGCCGTTGCGGGTGAGGCATTATCGCCCAGAAATGGGGAAATGTTGGGCTTATTGCCGATGGGCCCGCCACTGGACATGGCGTTGCATCCAGCCAGGCTTACCAGAAAACTTGCGGCAAAGACCCAGGCTAAAGACCAGGATGGAACAGGCGAACGGCGAAAAAAGGGCAATAACATCGATAGGACGGCGTAAGAATGGTTCCAGCATGCTGCAGAAGAGCAAACGACAATGGTGGGATACTAGCGAAATGCGTAACGCGCAACAAGCCTCTTTTGACTCTTTTTGGTCATGATCAAAAAAATCAGCCGTGGACGGGGATGTTATCGATTGGATGAGGCATAAATAACATCCTGCATCTGCCCGCATTTGATAGCCCCTAAGCCAAAACGGCCAATCCAGCCCCTAATGCGCTGCCCATTGGATGTTTTTCAGGTCGATGCCTTCCTGCACCATTTCCCACAGCGGGCTCATGGCG
>VEQJ01000336.1 GCA_018883285.1 Alphaproteobacteria bacterium | reverse complement strand
GTTCAGGATGCCTGTGCCATTATGGCCAAGCGCGATACTGGCATCGTTTTTGTGACCGAAAGCAATACCATCGTCGGCTATTTTACCGATCATGATTTGGTAAAGTTGGTGGCGCAAAAAAGTGATCCCGAAACAACACCGCTGGGTCGGGTGATGACGCCAATTACGGTGACGATTTCGCCGTTGGATACCGCCGATAAGGCCTTTGCGGTGATGCGGGAATATGGGTTACGCCATCTGCCCGTTGAGGTCAATGGCGAAATTATCGCGGTGCTGTCGATACAGGAATTGTACGAATGCATGCGTGTCGAGCTGGAGGATGGTATGCGGCGCATCCGATCCTATGTCCATGGCGATGTTTACGGGATGACCGCATAGAGTTTGTTGGTAAGTCGGCCAGGGGAAAGGAGGAAAAGGGAAAGGGAGTTATACCAGACATTAAGGTAGGAATGAATCAACGGCCATTCATCAACCAACCTTTTTTGTCTTAATACACAACATAATTTATGGGTCGTTTTAGCCAAAGGGGGGGCTAATATCATGTTTATCAACACTATGATGCGTCAGGAAAAACAGGTTGTTTCCATTGACATGGGGGACAGCGTCTATACCGCCTGCCATCGGATGACCGAAAACAATGTATCCTTGCTGGTGGTGGTGCATAACGGGGCGGCGGGTGTTGAGACGGTCGGCCTGTTCAGCGAACATGATCTGACCACCAAGGTGTTGGATTGCAATTTGGATCCGCGCAAAACCATGGTGGCAGCCGCGATGAGCCCGATTGAGGTTGCGGTTTCCCCCTATGACAGCGTTGAACACGCCCTTAAGTTGTTAGAGCGTCACCGGTTGCATCATTTGCCGGTGATGGATAACGGGCGGGTCATTGACATCTTGTCGATTCGCCAGTTGTACAGCCTGGTGAATCAGGCGTTGGCCAGCGACCTAAACCATCTGCGTGCCTATATCGGCGGCGACTACAGCGCCCCGCTGCCACAATAACGGGTCATTATGGCTGGGCGCAGGTTTAGATAAAAAATAGGTAATAAAATTTAAAAAAAGGGAATAGACAGATGGGCGAGATTAATTTTTTCTTTCAAGAAATAGCTGCAGCGCCGTTCGCAATAATATTACCTGCATTATTGGCGTTCTTGCCCTATCGTTTCCTTAAAGATCCTTTTGCAAAAAAATCTATAGCGTTGATGCCAGCATTTTGGGTGATCATAGGATTATGGGGAGGTATTTTTAGGGATAGAAAAAATTCAACTGACTGGCCGCATTCTATCCAATATTTTGTTATTTTTGTTTTGGCTGTTTTTTTAATTTACGGCATTTATTGCTGCATTAAAAATAGAGGGTATAGAATACTTACCATTGTCTTTTTTACTACAAACATATATTTCGCCTTTTTTGTTTCTCTTGGTGCTTTAATGTCAATTACGGGTGCTTGGCTATAATTTATTAACATTCTAAGAAAAAGGATGACGTTTGGGTGGGGAGATGGTATAAGGAGGGATGGAAAAGCGGGATGCACGGAAATTGGGATTGGCGGCGCAGGCGGAGGTGCGGCGGCTGGCTGTTGCGCAGCGTGAAAGCGGGCTAACCCACGGAGAA
>VEQJ01000335.1 GCA_018883285.1 Alphaproteobacteria bacterium | reverse complement strand
GGGCATCAGCCAACCCGCCTATGCTCAGCAAGAAACCAGCCTGCGTCTGCGCAAGGCCAGCCGCGACAAAATCGCCGCCGCCCTGGGCATCACCCCCCAAAAGCTGGCGGTTTAGCGTCCATGGGGTGTGCGGTGCAATTGGCGGATGCTGTATGGGTATTGCATGCATTCCAGAAGAAATCCAAGACGGGAATTAAAACCCCGCAGCAAGAGGTGGATACCGTCCATACGCGGCTGAAACGATTAAGAGAGGAACTGTCATGACAACCGACAATGATTTTGAACTGGTGCGCGGCAGCGGCAATATCTATCAGGATTTTGGCGATGCGGATGCTGGCGTGCGGCAGGCCAAGGCGATTCTGGCCGCCGAAATTCTTAAGGTGTTAGAAACCGAACAGCTGTCAACCCGTCAGGCAGAAACCCGCAGCGGGGTGAATCACAGCGAATTTGTCCGCATCCGCCGCGCCAATCTTGCCCGCTTTACCATTGACCGCCTGATATCCATTCTGGGACGGCTTAATCAGGATGTTGAGCTGACGGTGACCAGCCGCCCCCGCCCGAGCAATCTTGATGGAATGCAACCCCACGGGTAACACCGCCGCCCTTGGCATCACCCCCCAACAGCTGGCGATTTAGCGCTTCAAAATATCCCCAGAGGCTGCACCTAATAGCTTAACGAGTACCTCTATTGCAAGCATCCTAACCCCAGGATGATCCGTTCCGAATTTTGTGTTCACTTCCCTCAGAGCCTGAAGCTCCTCAGGCGTAAGATCCAAAGGGAGATTTTCTGGAACATTGTCTTTCTTAGGGGGTATTATCTTTTACTCCATCCAAGATAATTAGTTTGTTTTTTCAACCATAGAACCAATGGCTTTATTATACAACAAATTAATTTCATCGGCAGTTAAATCTCGAATGGGTTTTGTTTTTTGATCTCCAGGTAACTTGCATATATGCGTTGTGATGACATCTGCCTCCGCGTTTGTTAAACATTTCAACCCAAATCCAAATTTTGATTCAAAGAAATCGGAAAGGCTAGCCTTTGCTGGTACAGTCAGCAATCTGCTACGAACAGTGTCACTTTGTTGTAGTTGTAAGGATCTTTTTCGCGATGGATCGTGACAACTCAAAGCCAGCGCAGATATATAACAAACATTCCCCCCACCTGAAACAATATGCCCATACAAATTGGCCAGAGTTCCCCCCAAGGCCATATGGTCATCAACTAGAAAATAATTCGCCTCTGGTTCAACTTTACCACTAAACCTCGGTTGACGCATCAGTCGATCTATCACATTGGCACCCGTGTGTTTGGTACGGTTGATTTGTAAGGTATTAAGACCAATACGCCATCCTGTAAGAACAGCAACCTCTAACGCAAAAGCCTGTGGAATCAGATTCGGAACCTTTCCTTTTTCTTCGATAGCACTGACAGGACATATAATTGGATTAAATTGATCAAATTCCTCGCGAAGCTTTTGAATAAGCTTTCTATCGATAGATGCTTGTACAAAAGCACTCGCAGCAATCATATCTCCCCCACGTTTGGCGGCGTCGTAATACCTTGTCCTAACGACAGCGGTTGGAGCATAATGTGCATGCTCTAGAGGGA
>VEQJ01000334.1 GCA_018883285.1 Alphaproteobacteria bacterium | reverse complement strand
TGCTAACGCCTCCCATCCCACACCCCCTGTTGCGGAAAATGGCGACACCCCCTTGCCAAAGCGGGGGGGTAAAGATACTAACAATAACTGGCCAGTTGTTGCGCGGGCGTGGTGAAATTGGTAGACACGCCAGATTTAGGTTCTGGTGGCGAAAGCCTTGGGGGTTCAAGTCCCTCCGCCCGCACCACCTTAGTCGTTACGAAGTTTTATAACCAATTGTTTTGTATCTAAAAAAGGATTTCTTTCATGCAAGTTCAAACCATTGCCACCGAAGGGCTAACCCACCAATTTAAGGTGACCGTGCCAGCGGCAACTGTTGAGGCGGCAGTGGCTGAGCGGCTGCAAATCATTGGCAAGCGTGCCAAGCTGAAAGGATTTCGTGCTGGCAAGGTGCCGATGAAAATTTTGGAGCAGCATTATGGTGAGGAAGCGCGGCAGGAGGCGTTGCAACGGCTGTTGGACACCCAAAGCCAAAGCGTGTTGAATGAGCGCAGCTTGCGCGCGGTGGGTCGCCCCAAGGTTGCCGAAATCACCTTTAATCAGGGTGAGCCGTTGGAATATGGCCTGACCGTTGAGGTTTGGCCAACCATCACCATGCCCGAATGGTCAAAGGTGCATGTCGAAAAATGGGTGGCCGCCGCCGATGACAGCAGCATTGCCATCGCCCTGAACCAGTTGGCTGAGCGTTTTCGTTCGCCCAAGCCTTCGGACAAAAAAGTGACCGAAAAGGGCGATACCGTCAGCATGAAATTTGTTGGCAAAAAGGATGGCGTGCCCTTTGATGGCGGCACTGCCGATGATTTTCTGTTGGAAATTGGATCCAACCGCCTGATTCCAGGCTTTGAGGATCAGTTGATTGGCCACAGCGTTGGCGAAACCTTTTCCTTTCCCATCACCTTTCCCGACAATTACCCAACCGCATCGCTGGCCGGTGTAGAGGTGGAGTTTGAAATCACCCTGAAAGCCATTATGGAATTTACCAACCCCGACATTAACGATGAATTGGCGGCGCAGGCAGGTTTTGACAGCCTGGAGGAGTTGAAGGGTTTGTTGCGTCAGCAGCTGTCGATTCAATTTGACCAGGCCAGCCGTACCCGCCTGAAAAAAGATTTGTTCGATCAGTTGGATAAATTGTGTGACTTCCCCCTGCCTAAAGGATTGCTGGATCAGGAGTTTGCGGTTCTCAAGCAACAGTTTGAGGCCGAACAGGCCGAAGCTGGTGAGGAAAAGCCCGATGAAAAAGAAATTCAACAGCTGGCGGATCGTCGGGTCAAGCTGGGCATGTTGTTGTCCGAGGTCACCCGTCAGCAAGGCATTCATTTGTCACAAGACGATCTGCGCCAGGTTCTAAGGGCAGAGGCCGCCCGCTATCCTGGCCAAGCCGAAAAGGTTATTGGTTTTTATCAAAAACATCCTGAGCAGTTGCAACGCCTGACGGCGCCGCTGTTGGAGGATAAGGCGGTGGACTACATCATCACCCAGGCCAACGTTTCGGAAAAACAGGTCAGCCGTGATGAGCTGTTTGCGGAGCAGGAAAATGCCAGCCTGGGCGATGTGCTGTTAACGTCAGCGCCCACCACGGCGGCGATTGCCGATGATTCAGCGGTTGACCATGACG
>VEQJ01000059.1 GCA_018883285.1 Alphaproteobacteria bacterium | reverse complement strand
TGATAGCCCTGCTGCGTCTGGTGGGGCGGATGTTGCAGGTGGCGGGCAAATTGCTGGGCGTCGCCCTGTTTTTCTGGGGCGCATGGCAGCTGGCGATGGTGGGGGTCTATACCATGATGGCCTGGGTCGGATCCGCCACGCCAACGCCGTCCTGGGGGCTGGTCATCCATGCCCATTGGCCGCAATTGCTGATTTGGATAGCGAAATGGCCAGCCTGGCTGTTGGATCCCGCCGTGCTGTGGGTATTGCGCGCGCCATCCTGGGCGGTGAATATGGCGCTGGGCGCACTGATTTTTGTGGTAACGCCATCGCGCATCCCCTGGCTGTATCTGTTGTTGGTGCTGTGGTTGCGGCGTGTGATGGGGATTCGGGATCGGGCTTAGCAGGCCTTCTTAAGCCAACCTGTTTTTGGGTGCCCCCCTTGAATCTGGCTTAGCCCGTGAATACATGACTGCTACAGCCAATCTTTTTCCCCCAACTTTCCAACCCCTAACTTTTGGATGACTGCCCATGACGATGGAACGCCTGACCGACCGAGCCAAAGGATTCCTGCAAAGCGCGCAATTTCGGGCGCTGCAACTGGGTCATCAACGATTGCTGCCCGAACATGTGCTGCATGGCCTGCTGGCGGATGAGGAGGGGTTGTGCGCCAATCTGATTGCCAGCGCGGGCGGCGATGTGAAGCAAGCGCTGGAGGAGACGGAGAAGGCCATCGCCAAGCTGCCGCGGGTGGAGGGGTCGGGCGCCGGCGATGTCAGCCTTAGCCCAGAGCTGGCACGGGTGCTGGCGGCGGCGGGGCAGGTGGCGGACGAAGCCAACGACCGCTTCATCACGGTTGAGCGGTTGTTGCAGGCGATGGTGCGGGTCAGCGGCACAGCAGCGGCGGAAATTCTGAAAAAGGCGGGGGTGACCAGCGCCAAACTGGCCAGCGCGGTTGAGGCGATGCGTAAGGGGCGGACGGCGGATAGCGCGACGGCGGAGGGGCAATATGACGCCCTGAAACGCTACGCCCGCGATTTAACCGCGCTGGCGGCTGAAGGCAAGCTGGATCCCGTGATTGGCCGTGATGAGGAAATTCGCCGCACCATTCAGGTGTTGGCGCGCCGCACCAAAAATAACCCCGTGTTGATTGGTGAGCCTGGCGTCGGCAAAACCGCGATTGTGGAGGGCTTAGCTAACCGTATTATCAACCGCGATGTGCCCGAATCGTTGCGCAATGTTAAGCTGATGGCCTTAGACCTGGGCGCAATGGTGGCGGGCGCGAAATACCGCGGCGAGTTTGAAGATCGGCTGAAGGCGGTGTTGGGCGAAATTACCAGCGCGGCGGGGGAAATCATCCTGTTTATCGACGAATTGCACACCCTGGTGGGTGCTGGCGCGGCGGAGGGGGCGATGGATGCCTCCAACATGCTAAAGCCTGCCCTGGCGCGGGGGGAGCTGCATTGCGTGGGGGCAACCACCCTGGACGAATACCGCAAGCATATCGAAAAGGATGCCGCCTTGGCGCGCCGTTTTCAGCCCGTGATGGTCAATGAGCCAACGGTTGAGGATACCATTTCGATCCTGCGCGGGCTTAAGGAGAAATACGAGCTGCACCACGGCGTGCGGATTACCGATAGCGCCTTGGTATCGGCGGCCACCCTGGCCAACCGCTACATCACCGACCGCTTTTTGCCCGATAAGGCGATTGACCTGGTGGATGAGGCGGGCAGCCGCCTGCGGATGCAGGTGGATTCCAAGCCAGAGGAGATTGATGAGCTGGATCGGCGGGTGATGCAGCTGAAAATTGAGCGGGAGGCGATGCGCAAGGAGACCGATTCCGCCAGTGCCGCCCGTCTGGAAAAACTGGCGAAGGAGCTGGGCGAGCTGGAGGAGAAGCAGGCAACCCTGTCGGCGCAATGGCAGTCGGAGCGCGGCAAGCTGATGGTCGCGCGAGAGCTGAAGCAAAAGCTGGATCAGGCGCGGGCAGAGTTGGAGGTGGCGCAACGCTCTGGCCAGCTGGCACGGGCGGGCGAGTTGACCTATGGCGTGATTCCCGATCTGGAAAAACGCCTGAACAGTGCGGAGGGGGAGCAGAAAAGTGCCCTGCTGCAGGAGGCGGTGACGCCCGACCATATCGCCAGCATTGTGGCGCGCTGGACGGGTATCCCCATCGAAAAACTGCTGGGCGGGGAGAAGGAAAAGCTGTTGGCGATGGAGGCGAAGTTGCAGGAACGGGTGGTGGGGCAACCCGCCGCGGTGGCGGCGGTGGCGCAGGCGGTACGGCGGGCGCGGGCAGGGTTGCAGGATCCCAATCGGCCGCTGGGCAGCTTTCTGTTCCTGGGGCCCACGGGCGTTGGCAAGACCGAGCTGTGCAAAGCCCTGGCCGCCTTTTTGTTTGACAGCGAAACGGCGATGGTGCGGATCGATATGTCGGAATATATGGAAAAACATGCGGTTGCCCGCCTGGTCGGGGCGCCTCCAGGCTATGTCGGCTATGAGGAGGGGGGAACATTGACGGAGGCGGTTCGCCGCCACCCCTATTGCGTGATCCTGTTCGATGAGGTTGAAAAGGCGCATCCCGATGTGTTCAACATCCTGTTGCAGGTGTTGGACGATGGCCGCCTGACCGACAGCCAGGGTCGAACGGTCGATTTTCGCAACAGCCTGATCGTGCTGACCAGCAATTTGGGCAGTGAGTTCCTTAGCCAGCTGGCGGAGGGGGAATCGGTGGAAACGGTGCGCGAATCGGTGATGGGGGCGGTGCGCCGCACCTTTCGCCCTGAATTTTTGAACCGATTGGATGAAATTTTGCTGTTCAACCGCCTGCAACCCGCTGAAATGACGCATATCGTCGATATCCAGCTAGGGCATCTGAATCAGCTGCTGCTGGCGCGGCATATCACGTTGGAGGTGTCGCCCGCCGCCAAAGCCTGGCTGGCGGAGCAGGGGTATGAGCCGCTCTATGGCGCGCGGCCGCTGAAACGGGTGATTCAACGCAATCTGCAAAACCCGCTGGCCGAAAAGCTGCTAAGCGGTGACATTCGCGATGAACAGGTGGTTACCGTCGATCTCGACCCCGCCCATGACGCCAACGGCGGCGGCAAGCTGACCATCACCAGCCCGCTGTTGAATTAGCGGGGGCTACGATGACAGATCAAGACGACAACAAGCAGCAACAACAGCTAATCGCCTTTGACCGACTAGCCGATGCCATTGCGGCTAAGGCGGCGGAGCGCGGGTTGACGGGGGCTGAGGCTGATGCCCTGCTGGCGGAACTGAGTTAACTATCGTCGTTTCTTAGGTCGATTTCACGATAGGCCATGGTTTTCATCAGGCTTTCGGGTGAGCCAAAAAGCGTAAAGTCGTTGATGTTGTGCTGATCCAAATAAGCCAGAACTTTTGTTCGTTCGGAGGCAGGAATGTTGAATTTCCAAAGAAAATCTTCTTCCTCTGAAATTTTATCAAAATAATATTGATGTTTTGCAAAAAAATAAGAGTCATTAAATTTTTTTGCGCATGTTGTATATATACTTTGTTGATTGTAGTGCCTGTAATGAGATGCCGCTATGTTTTCTTGGTATGTTTTTATGATGCTTTCAGTAGTTGTTGATTGGTCTAAGGGGTTGAATTTGCTTAAAGCTCGTTTTTTGTTTGAATCTATTTCTTTGTAAATATAAATAGATATAAATTCTGCGCTGCTTAAGTTAGAAAATGCAAAGTATGCAGCAATATATGGGGATTTTGTCCAGTCAAGTAAGGGCGAAGGAAAGCCATGATGTCTTAAGTATATAAAATAAGAAAATGTTTCAGAAAAGTTTTTGTGATTATCATCGAGTATTTTTAATGGCAAGAAATCATCTTTTTTCAAAAATTCATTAAAATCTTTTAAAGGTATTGTGTCCCATTTATATTTTAAGTATGTTTCAATTAAGGGCTTTATATTTTTTGTTAATTTATAGTAATTTTTTATATTAAGAATGTAGTTTTCATTTTTATTTTTAGCGTGTCTTTCCAGAGTTGTTTCTAGTTCCCATTTGTAATTTGATTGCCCTCTGTATAAAAAGCCTAAATTATTTTTAGCGATATTATTATTCTTAAGCTTCTCAAGCTCTATAACAAAATTTTCCCAACTGTTGCATGAAATCTCTGTAAAAGCCATTTTCTTAACCCTATCTACTCCAGCAAGCCATCGATGGTGATGTTAAGGGCTTTGGCCAGTTTTTGCATGGCGGCCAGGGAACCTTTTTTGCGGTGTCGTTCGATATCCGACACATAGCCATGGGTCATGTTGGCCAGTCGTGCCAGCTCACAAACACTAAGGCCGCGATGCTCTCGCCATACCCGCACGGGATGATCGCCATCCAGGATGCGGCTTGCCAGTTCCCATGGCACGGCGGTGCGCCTGCCCGCAGTGGTGTCCCCCGCGATTTGTTGATGATCGGCCAAGTCGGCGGCATCCGCCCAAACCTCCAAAAGTTTTTCATAGTCAGCCCGCCGAAGGGTTACGGAGTCCACCGTGGTCGCCAGCGGTGTAATAGCGGTAGAGACATCAATCATTGGTAAACACCCCCTCTCGGTTCAATTTTGGACACATACATCTCATCATCTTCCCATTTCAGCTCAAAAACAGCGCGCCAATCCCCCTGCCTAACACGGTATTCGTTTACCCCACCAACCAATTTCACCACATTAGGATGCCGTTCTTGGGGCGCGGCGGCAATAGCCTCAAGCCGCTGGATTAGGATGCGGCGCGGGTTGGGTGGCATATCCCGTAAACGCTTTAAGGCAACCGCATCCATGACCAGTTTCATTGCATATGGTCTCATATTGAGACGGATTTGTCAAATGCCTTGCCGTCAAAGCGGTTGACATACCGTTGCCTCATCGTGGTTTTTACTCAAACAATTGCGGGATGCCATGTTGGGCGAAGGATTGGAATAGGCTGTTTTTGTCTTGGGCGGTGCGAAGATACAGCGGGTCGCCATCGGGCATGTGATTGCCATCGCGCAGCAAATCAAAGCCAAAGCGGCGCAACAGCTTTTCCCCCTCTGGGGAGTAGGCGGGGCTAAAGACCGTGACGGGGTATTGCACACCAGCCGTCTCAGCCCAATTGTTCAGGGCCATGGCCAGCAAAAAGCCAATCGGATTGCCCTTAATCGGTTTGCGCAGCGATGCCTCAATCACCACCGCGCCGATATACCAATGATCCGCCCCCTGTTGACGAGCCTGTTGGATAGACAGGGGATGCAGCTGTTTTTCCATCAACTCACCACGGCAGAATTGTTGCGCCTGGTCGGCGGCAATCGGCCAAATGCTGACATAGCCCACGATGTGATCGCCCGCACACAGCAATCGGCGCCCCTCAGGATAGGTTGTGTGCCAATCCCCAATATGCTGCAGCGGAAAAGTATCCTGGCCAAAATTGTCTTGCGCGATTTCATGGACACGTTTTTGGTCATCCAGGCTTTGGATTGGCCGCACCACCCAGTCATAAAAGCGGTCGAAATAGGTTTGGGTTAACATTGGGGCTTCCTACTTATCCGCAAAATTCGGTGGGCGTTTTTCGCTAAAGGCCGCCATCCCCTCCTTTTGGTCATCCAGGCTAAAGGTGGCGTAGAACAGCTTGCGCTCAAAGCTGATGCCATCCGTCAGGTGGCTGTTAAAGGCGTGGTTGACCGATTCCTTAGCCATGCGGATGACGGGGGCAGACAGGCTGGCGATCTTATCCGCCGCCTTCAGCGTTTCGGTCATCAGGTCGGCCAGCGGCACGATGCGGCTGACCAGCCCGATTCGTTCGGCCTCAACCGCGTCAATCATCCGACCCGTCAAAATCATGTCCATCGCTTTCGCCTTGCCAACCGCGCGGGTCAGCCGTTGCGTTGCGCCCGCGCCAGGGATGGTGCCAATCGTCACCTCCGGCTGGCCAAATTTGGCGTTGTCGGCGGCGATGATCAGGTCGCACATCATCGCCATTTCGGCGCCTCCCCCCAGGGCAAAACCGCTGACCGCGGCGATGGTCGGCTTGCGGCATTGGGTCAACCGTTCCCAGGTGCTGGTGATAAAATTCTGCTGATAGCATTCCACAAAGGTCTTGTCGGCCATTTCCTTAATATCCGCGCCAGCGGCAAAGGCCTTTTCACTGCCGGTCAGCACGATGACGCGGACGGCATTGTCATCCTCATAGGCCGATAACGCGCTGTTCAGCTCGGTTTGCAGCTGGTTAGACAGGGCGTTCAGCGCCTGCGGACGGTTCAGGGTGATGATGCCGACGGCACCCTTAATTTCGGTCAGAAGCGTTTCGTAAGCCATGGGAGGAATCCTTTGGAAGCAGGGAAGGGGGGCACTGTTAGGGCAAAGCCTGACAGCTTGGGCAATAGAAGGTTGCGCGCCCTGTTTGTACCAGTTTTTTGATCAGGCTGGAACAGTTTTGCGCGGCGACGTGGTTAGGGCAGGGCTGATTCATGCGATCGTACACCCGAAAATGATTCTGAAAACTGCCCAGCTGCCCCAGCGGGCGGATATGGTCGCGCAGGCTGCTGCCCCCGCTGGCAATCGCCGCCGTCAACACCTGCTGAATCGCGGGTACCAGGGCGCGTAGTTGGGGCAGGGTAAGCTGGCCAGCCGCCAATTGCGGCGCGATGCAGGCCAGGTGAAGGGCTTCACTGGCATAGATGTTGCCGATGCCCGCCACCAATTGCTGATCCAACAGGGCGGTTTTGATGGCGGTAACACGCCCCGCCAACCGCTGCGCCAAATAGTCGGCGGTGAAATCGGCGGAAAAGGGCTCCACCCCCAGCTTGCTTAGCGGTGGCCAGCTGGCCAGTTCCGCTACCGGCATCAGGCTGACCGAGCCAAAACGACGGGGATCTTGCAGCCCGACGGTTTGCCCATTATCCAGCGTGATGTGCAGGTGGGTGTGCGGCGCTACCCCCTCCTCCTCCTCTGCC
>VEQJ01000058.1 GCA_018883285.1 Alphaproteobacteria bacterium | reverse complement strand
CCTTTAGCCTATCCAACCTGGGCATGTTCGGGATTAAGGACTTTGCCGCCATCGTTAACCCGCCGCAGGGTTGCATCCTGGCGGTGGGGGCGGGCGAAAAGCGACCCGTGGTGAAGAATGACGCGCTGGCGATTGCAACGGTGATGAGCTGTACCCTGTCGGTCGATCACCGCGTGGTTGATGGGGCGGTCGGCGCCGAGTTTCTGAAAGTCTTTAAGGGGTTGATCGAAGACCCCATCGCAATGTTGGTATAAGGGGTACAGGTCGATGGCTGAGCAAGCGTTTGATTTGGTGGTGGTTGGCGGCGGCCCTGGCGGCTATGTCGCGGCGATTCGCGCCAGCCAATTGGGCATGAAAACCGCCCTGGTGGAGCGGGAACATCTGGGCGGTATCTGCCTGAACTGGGGTTGTATTCCCACCAAGGCGTTGTTGCGCAGCTCTGAAATTCACCACCTGCTGCACCATTTGGATCAATTTGGCTTCAGCGCGGGTACGATCAGCTTTGATCTGGAAAAGGTGGTGGCACGCTCCCGCGGGGTGGCTGGCCAACTGTCTGGCGGGATTAAGCATTTGCTGAAGAAAAACAAGGTCACGGTGTTTGATGGCCTCGGTAGCCTGGCGGGCAAGTCACGGCTTAAAGTTGCCCTGAGCAAGGGGGGGGAGGAGCTGTTGACGGCGCCCCACATCATCCTGGCGACGGGGGCGCGGGCGCGGGTGCTGCCCGGCTTAGAGCCTGATGGCCGTCTGGTCTGGACGTATAAGGAGGCGATGGTGCCGCCCGCCATGCCCAAACGCCTGCTGGTGGTTGGCAGTGGCGCTATCGGCATCGAATTTGCCAGCTTTTACCGCCTGATGGGGGCTGAGGTGACGGTGGTGGAGCTGCAACCTCGTATTCTGCCCGTTGAGGATGCCGAAATTTCCGAATTGGCGCGCAAGGCCTTTGAAAAACAGGGGATGAAAATCCTAACCAATGCCAGCGTTACCAAGCTGGACAAAAAAACCGACAGCGTGGTCGCCACCATTACCCAAGATGGCAAAACCAGCACGTTGGAGGTGGATCGGGTTATCAGCGCGGTTGGTATCATCGGCAACACCGAAAAAATCGGGCTTGAGGGCACCAAGGTGGTGGTGGAGCGTGGCCATATCGTCATCGATGGCTATGGCCGCACGGCCGAACCTGGCGTTTATGCGATTGGCGATGTGACGGGTGCCCCCTGGTTGGCGCATAAGGCCAGCCATGAGGGGGTGGTGTGCGTCGAAAAAATTGCAGGGCTAAAGGATGTTCACCCGCTGCGCACCGACAATATCCCCGGCTGCACCTATGCCTATCCGCAGGTGGCCAGCGTCGGCCTGACCGAGGCGAAGGCCAAGGAATTGGGGCACATGATTAAGGTTGGCCGTTTCCCCTATATGGGCAATGGCAAGGCCATCGCCCTGGGTGAGCCAGAGGGGTTGGTGAAGACCATTTTTGATGCCAAAACCGGCGAATTGCTGGGCGCCCATATGATTGGGGCTGAGGTGACCGAAATGATTCAGGGCTATGTCATCGCCAAACAGTTGGAAACCACTGAGGCGGATTTGATCCACACCATCTTCCCCCACCCCACCCTGTCGGAAATGATGCATGAATCGGTGCTGTCGGCTGAGGGGCGGGCGATTCATATTTAGCCTGTTGGATCCAAACGCCCTCTGCTCGAAAGGGCATGGTGCGTGAAGAGGGATTAGCCCAGGGCTTAGGGGGGCTTAGGCGCTGCTAACGTATCGGCAGGGCGTGGAAAAACAGCAGCTTGCTGTCGGCCAATTCGACGCAACCCTGATTCGGCAATGGCCGACCATCCTGTTGGCTGGCTTTTGACCAATCAATCGGTTGCTGGCTGCCATCCTGCCAGGCGGTGATAGCGGTTGGCAGTTTGGTTGGGGCGGCGGGGTGGCCAGCCGCGCTGTTCAGGCGTTGGCACAGCAGGGGATCATCGATGGCACGATACAGCACCAGACTGGGCAAGCGCCCCTGACCACTGGGCAGCAGCACATCAACCTTATAGCCCCAACCGTTAAGATCAGGGGGATTTTGATCGCTAAGCGGCCGCGCCATATTGGTGGGTTGGTTATAGCCCAGATGTTGCGGATCGGTAATCAGGGTCAGGCGGGTGGAACGCTGCCCACGGCTGACCAGCTGTTGATGCTGACCAATCAGATAGCCCAAGCTTTTGCGAAAGGCCGCCTGCTGACCAAAGCCGCCATGACACAACCGCCCTAAGGTGGCGTTGTCGCCCAGCGTGCTGCAGGCGCCGCCAATCCATTGATAGCCATAGCTGCTCCAACCCGCGCTGATCAACAGCAGCAGCAGCAGCGCCAGACGATAGGGGCGGGTGCGATGCCACCAAAAACCCAAACCCTTGGCGTTATCGCCCTTGCCCGACCATGCCCCACCCCAGTCATAGGATCGATGCGGCAAGCTGTGGGACATATCATTGCTGTTGGCGAAGGCATCCTGTGGGATGGCCGCCAAAGGAACGGGCGTGGGTACAGGCCGAGCGGCAGGCTGGCCAGCGGGATACAGCCTGTGGGCAACAGCGGCAACAGGGGATGCCGCCCCCTGACCCGCGGCACTGTACGTCACATCCTGGGCGACTCGCCCCCCGCGTTGCAACGCAACCAGCTGGGCGGCAACCCTCCGCCGAAACACCACCGCATCGGTGGGGGCAGCGGATGAAGACGGTTTGCGATTGGTATGCGAAGCGGTCATCAAAAAATCAACGGCAAGTTTTCCACCAAAAGGGCGCGTCAGCAATTGGCTGTTCACCCAAAAAATAGAATTGCATCCTACAGCATCCCACAGCTTTCTGCAAGGCTACCCACCCAACCAATCGCCGCAAAGACGACGGTTGTATGCGCCGCTATAGCATCGATAGCTGGTCAAGACCTTGTAAATGAACGACTTTACCGCCAGATGCCGCCTGAAGATGGCCAACCCGATACAGCGGGGCTGACCCATCGGCGGGTTGTTCCGCCAGCAAGCTTTCGGCTTGTTCGGGCGACACCCCCATGATCATGCCCAGCCCCAGGTTAAAGGTGCGGGCGGCTTCGGCGGCATCAATTCCACTGGTTTCCAGCAACCAACGCAGAATGGGCAGTTGTGGCCAGCTGCCCACCTGCACCACCGCCTCAACCCCTGCTGGCAGCACGCGTGGCAAATTGCCCTCAATCCCGCCGCCGGTAATGTTGGCCAAGGCCTTAATCCGTCCCGCCTGAATCAAGGGCAACAGGGTCGGGGCATAGTTTTGGGTGGGGGTTAACAACACCTGACCCAGGGTTGGTTTGGAACCGCCAACGCTGTCCATAAAATGCGCGGGCTGATCATAGCTAAGGTGGTGATCGGCCATCACCCGCCGTACCAGCGAAAAGCCGTTGCTGTGCAGACCGCTGGCGGGCAAGCCCAACAGCACATCGCCCGCGCAGACGGTTGGCCGCGGCAGGCAGTGTTCGCGCTCAACCGCGCCCACCACAAAAGCCGCCACATCAAAATCATCCTCATCATAAATGCCGGGCATCTCACTGCTTTCACCGCCCAGCAGGGCACAATTGACCTGGCGACACCCCTCCGCAATGCCCGCAATCAGGGCGGCACCTAGCTGTGGCCGCAAATGACCGGTGGCGTAGTAATCCAGCATAAACAAGGGCTCTGCCCCAACGCACAGCAGGTCGTTAACGTTCAGGGCGACCAGATCCAGCCCGATTTCATGCATTTGATTCAGGGCGGCGGCGATTTTGACCTTGGTACCGACGCCGTCACAGGTGCTGGCCAACAGGGGATCCCGATAGGACAAGGCCTTGAGATCAAATAGGCCGGCAAAGCCACCAATGCCGCCCATGACCCCAGGGCGATGGGTGCGTTGAACGATGGGTTTAATCAATTCCACCAAATGTTCCGCGGCATCGACATTAACGCCGGCTTCACGATAGGTTACGGCGTTGCTCTGACTGGTCATCCTGCCCTCCGATGTGATAAAAGAATGCGACAGTTCCTTGGTACGCAAGTTAGGCCGATGATGCAACGACGATTACATGTTGTCAGAACACTTTTGTTGATCCCCTTGATGGCGATTGGGCTGATGGGGGTGGGTGGCGGTGGCATGGGGATTGGGGTTGCCCATGCCGCCGACCCACGGTTCACGGTGTCGGATGTGGCGGTCGATGTGACCAGCGACAGCGCCGAGGTTGCCAAAGAAAAAGCCCTGAATGAGGGGCAGCATCAGGCGTTTCAACAGCTTTTGCGCAATCTGGGGGTTGCGGATGGATCCATCGATGGGGTTAAGGTTAGCGATAACGATCTGATGCGGATGGTGCAGGGGTTGGAGATTGCCAACGAAAAAATTTCCGCCAATCGCTATCGCGCCAAGCTGACCGTCAGTTTCCGTGAGGGGCGGGTGCGCGGCTTTATGCGTCAGGCCAATTTGTCGATAAGCGATTCGGTTGCTCATCAGGATGGCGGTGGGGATGATGGCGCAGGCGGCGCTGCGGGCGGCGCTGCGGATGACGGTGGCGGTCATGCCATGCATTCTTCATCGCCTTCTTCGTCAATGGCTGGCGGATCTTTGGGTGATGACCAGACCAGGGCGCGGGCATCGGCGCCCACAGGTGATCTGGCCTTTGGTGGTGCCGCCGCGGGTGCAGCAGCTGGCGCAGGGGCGGCGGGCGGCAAACCGCTGGCCATGACCCTGCAAATTGCCAATTTTGTCGATTGGTTGCGGGCTAAGCAGCAGTTGCAACGGGTGCCAGGGCTTTACGGCTTGCGGGTCGCCAAATTAAGCCAGACGCAGGCGGAATTGACCGCCTATTGGAATGGCGGTACCCGCCCCGCCGATCAGCTTAGCGCCTATCGCTTTGATGTAACGCCCGCCGCGGGTGGCCTGAACCTGCGCTATCGACCATAACCAAGGGGACAAAAGGATGATAACACCTGGCCAGCTGTGGCGTGAATGGGGCGGATGGTTAATCGCCGCCTTGTTGGCCGTGTTGTTGTATCGATTAAGCGGGATGCTGGCGCCCTTTGTGCTTAGCCTGATTTTGGCCTATCTGCTGAACCCCCTGGTTGAGCGGATGGAAGCATGGGGCATTGCCCGCCCCTTGGGATGCGTGTTGGGCTTGGTGTTGGTGGTGGGCATGGTGGCGGGACTGCTGCTGCTCCTGCTGCCGCTGCTGCAACTGCAAATCAGCGCGCTGCTAAGCCAGTTGCCCGAATATTGGTCGCGGGTGCAGGGGATGCTGTCGCCGCTAAGCAAGCAATTGGGGCGCGCCCTGCCCCCCGAGGTGTTCGCCAAGTTGCAGGCGGGCGCACAGGCGCAGGCGGCCGAGGCGCTAAGCTATGCGGGGCAGGTAGCAAGCGGGTTGGCGGGCAAGCTGTTAAGCGGCGGCCTGGCGCTGCTGAATGTGCTAAGCCTGCTGGTCATTACCCCGGTGGTGGCCTTTTACCTGTTGCGGGATTGGCCGTTGCTGTTGACCCATGTCAACCGCCTGTTGCCATCGGTGCAGGCACCCGCCATCCGCCAATTGATGCAGGAGGTGGACAACACTCTGGCAGGCTTCCTGCGCGGGCAAAGCAGCGTCTGCCTGGCGCTATCGCTGTACTACATGGTCGCGCTTAGCCTGGGCGGGCTTCAGAGCAGCTTGGTGGTGGGGCTGTTGACGGGGGTGTTGGCCTTTATGCCCTATGTTGGGGCGCTCAGCGGTGGGTTTTTCGCGCTTTCCCTGGCTTGGATGCAAAGCGGTGATTGGCATTTGCCCGCGCTGATGCTGGCGATTTTTGTGGTTGGCCAGCTGTTAGAGGGTTATGTGCTGACCCCCAAGCTGGTTGGCGGTCGGGTTGGGTTGCACCCCGTCTGGATCATCTTTGCGTTAATGGCGGGTGGCGCGCTGGCAGGTTTTGTTGGCGTGTTGGTGGCGGTGCCGGTGGCGGCGGTGATTGGCGTCACCATCCGCTATCTATTGGCGCGCCGCCAGGCGGACAATATGGCTGAGGCGGCGGCTGCCCAAGGTGTTTCGCACCCCCTTTCCCAGCCTGTTTCCCGTCGGCCGAGAAGGCCTATTGCCCCTTAGGCCATGCCGCGCCAACTGACCTTTGCCCTGCCCACCACGGTGGACTACAGCCTGACCAGCCTTTGCCCGCTTGGCTGTCAGGCGGATGCCCGCACCTGGCTAAACAACTGGCGGGATTGGCCGAACCATGGACTGGTGCTGATGGGCGCACAGGCCAGCGGCAAAACCCATCTGGCGCAGGCTTGGTTGGAATCGGCGCAAGAGCAGGGCGGTGCGGGGAAAGAGCAGCTGCAAGGCCAGCTGTTGCGGGCGGCGGATTTGGCACCCGAACGGCTGGCGGCCAGTTTGGGGCAACTGGCGGCGGAATGCCCGCTGGTGGTCATCGATGATGCCGATCAGCTGGCCAGCCTTGCCATGCAGGAGGGGGCGTTGCATCTGTATCACGCGGTGCAGCGGCGCGGCGGCTATCTGCTGCTAACCGCCCGCAGTGCGCCCGGGCAAGTCGCGGATGAGGGGGCAGCGCGCTGGGGCTTTGCCCTGGCCGATTGGGCATCGCGGGTGCGGGCGATGGCGGTGGCGGCGATTGGTCAACCGGGGGATCAGGATTTGCGGCAGGTGTTAAGCAAGCTGTTTAATGACCGCCAGCTGTTGCCCGATCCCGCGCTGCAGGATTATTTGTTGGCGCGCACCGAACGCAGCTTTGCCAGCCTGGGGCAATTGGTGGCGGCCTTAGATGCCTATTCGTTGTTGCATCAGCGACCCATCACCCTGCCCCTAGCGCGGCAAGTGTTGGAAAACAGCGTTTAGCTGTTTAGGTTTTAAGCCGCCTTGGTCATGAAGGGGCGGCGGTATTGCAGCGCTTCGGCAACATGGGCTTGGGCGATGCTGTCCTGGGCGGCCAGATCGGCAATGGT
>VEQJ01000057.1 GCA_018883285.1 Alphaproteobacteria bacterium | reverse complement strand
GGGGTTGAGGCGCTGGCCAACAGGGCATTGGGCGCGGTTTTCACCTGTTCCACCGTGACCCCCAGCTTATTCAGCAGGCCTGCAATCACGAATTTGCCGCCAAACACCCCGATGGAGCCGGTAATGGTGGCGGGGCTGGCCAAAATTTTGCTGGCAGGCAGTGCCAGGTAATACCCGCCCGAGGCCGCGTAGTTGCCCATCGACACCACCACCGGCTTACCCTTTTGCTTAGCCTGATCCAGGGCGTGCCAGACCGTGTCGGAGGCAACAATATCCCCGCCGGGGCTGTCCACCCGAATCACGATCGCCTTAACCGCCTTATTCTCGCTGGCATAGCCAATCAACTGCTCCAGGCGGTCGGCGCCGACCACAGCATCCTCTTGCCCAGGGATGCCATCCTTACCCGCACTGCGCAACAACATCCCCTCGGCGGGAATCACCGCAATCACCGGCGCATCCTTAGCCACCGGCATCCGCACCCCATAGTCGTCCAGCCCTACGATTGGCCATTTGACCGCCCCCTCATTGGCCTGGCTAGGCTCGGCGGGCTGATAGGATTCGGCATCCTCATCGGTTACTTCGGTTGATTCGGCCTGCGCCGCCACATCGCTGCGATAGCCGATATTGTCCACCAGCTTAAGGGCAAGCGCCTGATCAGCGGCAAAGGGCGCCTGACTCATGGCTTGTTGCAAATCCTCAACCTCCAACCCGCGGTCGTCGGCAATCCCCTGCAACAACTGCTGGTTCAGATTGCCCAACAGGGTTTGCAACTCGGCACGCTGGGTAGGGCTCATGGCGCTGTCGGTAAAGCTGTCGGGGGCGGATTTGTACTCATAACGTTTGCCAAATTGCGGCTCAACCCCCAGCTTGTCGAACAAGCCCTTGGCGAATGGTACCTCAGCGCCCAATCCGGTCAGGCCGACATAGCCGGTCGGCTGCACCCACAGCTGGTCAAAGGCGCTGGCCAGGTAATACAGGGTGTTTCCCCCCTCTAACCCACCATAGCTGTCGGCAAAGGCATAGCTGAATTTGCCATTGGCGGCGAATTTTTTGATAACCGACCGCAACTCCTGCGCCTGGGCAAAGCCCAAATGGCCGCGGCTAAGGTCGGCAACCACCCCCACCACCTGCGGATCTTCCGCCGCATCGGATAGCGCCAACAGATAATCGGCAAAGGTTGGTTGCACCCCTTCCATCAGGATGGCCAGCGGATCATTGGTCACCGACTCTTGAAAATGATCGGGCAGATCGATTTGCAACACGAATTTGGGCGGCAATTTGGGGTGGGCGTGGTTCAGGCGATAGGTCAAAAACGCCCCCGCGATGATGGCCGCCAAGACGGTTAGGGCACCAATGCCCGTCAAAAATCGCAACAAATATTTACGCATCGTTCTGTTCCCGTTCCCCGCATTGCCCACGGTTTCTTAGATAATGATCGGCCAACACACAGGCCACCATCGCTTCACCCACGGGCACTGCCCGAATCCCGACGCAGGGATCGTGCCGCCCCTCAGTCTTCAGCGCAACATTTTCGCCCGCCTGATTAACGCTTTGGCGGCTTTGTTGGATAGAGCTGGTCGGCTTAACCGCAAAGCGTACCACCACATCTTGGCCCGTCGAAATGCCGCCCAACACCCCGCCCGCCTGGTTCGACAGGAAATGCACGGTTTTGCCATCAGGCGCCATTACCATTTCATCGGCATTTTCCTCACCCCGCAGCGCGGCGGCGGCAAAGCCATTGCCAATCTCCACCCCCTTAACCGCGTTAATGCCCATCAGCGCCTTGGCCAGATCGGCATCCAGCTTGTCATAAACTGGCTCCCCCAGCCCAACAGGCACCCCGCTGGCCACCACCTCAATCACCGCCCCGACGGAGCTGCCCTGTGCCCGCACCTGATCCAGATAGGCTGCCCAATCGGCCACCACCGCGGGATCGGGGCTGTTAAAGGGATTTTGGCTAACCGCATCCCAATCCCAACGGTTGCGATCAATCTGCAACCCACCCAGCTGCACCAGGGCGCCGCGAATCTGCACCCCATCGCCCAGAATTTTGCGGGCAATCGCCCCCGCCGCCACCCGCATCGCGGTTTCCCGCGCACTGCTGCGCCCACCACCACGATAGTCGCGGATGCCGTATTTTTTGAAATAGCTGTAGTCGGCATGGCCAGGACGAAACGCCTGAGCAATATCGCCATAGTCGTGGCTGCGTTGATCCACATTCTCAATCAACAGGCTAATCGGTGTGCCGGTAGTCTGCCCCGCGAACACCCCCGACAGGATCTTCACCTGATCGGGCTCCTGCCGTTGGGTGGTATAGGCCGATTGGCCAGGCCGCCGCCGATCCAACCACTGCTGAATATCCGCCTCATTCAGCGGGATACGGGGTGGCACCCCATCGACCACCACGCCGATAGCGGGCCCGTGGCTTTCGCCCCAGGTGGTAAAGGTAAAGCTGTGGCCGAAACAATTGCCAGCCATATTACGCGCCTATCCCATGGCCAACGCAAAAATCCTGCCCTGGCTGGCTAACCCGCACTGGACAGCTTAGCCATTTGGGGTGCTGCCGCATCGCCACCATCAACCAGGGCGATATCGGGCGCATCAATCGCCTTCATCCCGACAACGTGATAGCCGCAATCGACGTGATGCACCTCCCCCGTTACCGCGCTGGAAAGCTCACTGAGCAGATAGGCACCTGCCCGCCCAACCTCATCCAACGTGACGTTGCGTTTGAGGGGGGAGTTGTATTGGTTCCATTTCAGGATATAGCGGAAATCGCCAATGCCCGACGCCGCCAGCGTCTTAATGGGCCCCGCCGACAGGGCGTTGACCCGAATGTTGTCACCGCCCAGATCCACCGCTAGATAGCGCACGCTGGCCTCCAACGCGGCCTTGGCCACGCCCATCACATTGTAATGCGGCATCACCCGCTCTGCCCCGTAGTAGGTCAGGGTCAGCAGGCTGCCACCCGCACGCATCAGTGGCGCAGCCTGGCGACAGACTGAGGTAAAGGAAAAACAGGAAATATCCATGGTGTTCAGAAAATTGCTGCGGCTGGTATCGACATACCGCCCCTTCAGCTCTTCCTTATCGGAATAGGCAATCGCATGCACCACGAAGTCCAGCTTTGGCCAGCGTTTGCCCAGGTCGCGGAACAATTTTTCCACGCTGGCTTCATCGGTCACGTCGCAATCGAACAGGCAATCCTCCGCCACGCCCAAATTCTCGGCCAGCGGCTTAACCCGTTTCGCAAACACCTCACCCTGATAGGTCAGCGCCAGCTCCGCCCCATAAGATTTGGCGGCCTGCGCAATCGCCCAGGCAATCGAACGGTCATTGGCCACGCCCATAATCAGGCCACGTTTGCCGGCCAACAGGGCAGAAAGGTTGGTGGCGGGGGCGTTAGAATCGTTGGTCATGAGGGGTTTTTCTGATCGACTGTCTTAATAAATAAATGGGACACAGTAATTGGCCATAGTTAATGGGAAGAGGGTTGGGGGCTGCTTAAAGGCGCGGCGGCAACCACGCCTGAAACTGGCCACCTGCCCCAAAACCGCGATGGTGCACCCGTAGGGATTTGAACCCCAAACCTTCTGATCCGTAGTCAGATGCTCTATCCAATTGAGCTACGGGTGCCAACCAGCGGATGCATACCATAACCGCTTCGTTACCCAAGGGCAAGCAACTTTGGTTGGGGGCTAGGTGGATGAGTTTCACAAGATTTCTCCAAATTACAAAATGCGACTTGACAGAGTAAAATTATGACGCTATTAATGTCAATAACATCAGATCAATTGCTATAATTGCATCTCACATGCTATATTTTACAAGGAAAAATACAATGGAAACAACATATGCATTTTGGAACAATAAAGGCGGAACAGGAAAAACTAGTCTTGCATTTCAATCAATAAATCGCTACGCAGAGCAGCACCCTAAAAAAAGAATATTAGCCATTGATCTCTGCCCACAAGCTAATTTGTCTGAACTTATGCTTGGAGGACTAAATAATGATGGAAGCAAAAAACTTCTACAACGACAAGGTTTAGTTCCTCGTTGCAGTATTGGCGGCTACTTTCAACTGCGTTTACCATCTCCATATTATCCACCTTCATTTAATTCTAATGATTTTATCACAAAAACAAGTCTTTACAATTATTCAATACCAAAGAACATTGATATTGTATGCGGCGATCCTCTGCTTGAGTTGCAGGCCAACGCAGTTAATGCGCTTTCCAACCAAAATATCCCTGGTACTGATTCATGGATTTCAGTGATTGACTGGCTCAAAGATTTCCTTGATCAACTTGAAGATACTTATGACACTGTGTTTTTGGACTGCAATCCTAGCTTCTCGCTTTACACTCAAATTGCGCTTGCAAGTTCTAATAGAATCATCTTGCCAGTTATGGCTGACGACTCATCACGGCGCGCTATTCAAAATGCCTTCTCGCTGATATACGGTCTAAAGCTCCCATCAGAGATTTACGCTTCTTATATGTTTGCAACCAAATTGAAAAACGCTGGACGCAATCTTCCTCA
The DNA here is from genome assembly GCA_018883285.1 of Alphaproteobacteria bacterium. GTDB lineage: Bacteria > Pseudomonadota > Alphaproteobacteria > CAISOG01 > CAISOG01 > CAISOG01. The sequence goes on along the minus strand of VEQJ01000057.1, from coordinate 2,419 downwards.
AGTTCATCTAATAGTAAAGAACCGTATCACCCAATATATGGGAGAAGCATCAGCATATAACGCGGTTCTTCATGCGATTGAACATGATGTCGATGAATTGCTGAAACAGCACCCTGAATTATTTACCTTTGAAAATGCCCAGAATGGATTTGTAAGCATTCGCGATTTCCAAACAACTGGTGTAGTCGCTTTTGCAAAAGGCCAGCCTTTTTCACATGTTCGCGCAGGAAACCAAAGCATCAATGGCCATCGTGTCCAGGTAAAACAAGAGTATCTGGAGAACTGCAAAAAATCTCTAGATGAGCTAACGAAATTTCTGTAAACCTTTGCGGGGGTTGCCCTGGGCGGGCAGGTGTCCTAAAGTTTTTGGCCAGAACACCTGGTTTGATAATATTCATCGTATCGGCTCGGTGCCCGCCGCCAGAATGTCCAGATACGCCCCATAGGCAAAGATGCGGTGGCGAGATTGGCCAGTTATTTCTTTTAACAGCCCAATTTCAACCAGTTTCTGCGCCGTGCTGGTAATAGACGGTATCGAAATGCCCAATGCTTCAGCGACTTTGGCAATCGAAAGATAGGGTTTATTGAGCAGATAGGCATGGATTTTCAGCGCGGTTTTTGATGCCTTGCCAATCTGGTCGATACGCGCACGATCCCGCTCCAGCAGGTCGATGATCTTTTTGGCATCATCGGCAGCCTGGGTAGCCATCGCCGTCACGCCGTCCAGGAAAAAGTCGCACCATCGTTCCCAATCGCCCTTCAGCCGCACATCCTGCAGCAGGTCATAGTAAAGCTGGCGATGCTCCTTAAAATGCAGGCTTAGGTACAGGATCGGCTGCACCAACACGCCATCGGCGCAGAGCAGCAGCGTGATCAGCAACCGCCCCAAGCGGCCATTGCCGTCGAGAAAGGGGTGGATGGTTTCAAACTGAACATGGATCAGCGCGGCTTTGATCAGCGCGGGCAGTTTCTGGGTTTCATCATGGGCGAATTTCTCCAGATCGCTCATAAGCTCTCCAACCATCTCCGGCGGCGGCGGAACATAGCGCGCCTTGCCTGGACGGATGCCACCGATCCAGTTTTGCGAACGGCGAAACTCGCCTGGGTCTTTGTTGGCGCCGCGCCCGCCACGCAGCAAAATTTTGTGCATTTCACGAATCAGGCGGGCGGAAAGCGGAAAACCTTTGTGCATCCGATCCAACCCATGATTTAGGGCGGCGATGTAATTGCACACCTCCTCCACATCATCCAAGGGAACCAAGGGATTTTCGGCATTTTCAAACAGCAAAAGGTCAGACAGCGACGATTGCGTCCCCTCAATCTGCGAAGATACCAACGCCTCCTTACGCACATACATGTAAAGAAACAGGCTGATGTCGGGCAAAAGCTTGGCCAGCGCATCAAGCGCGCCTAGGGCTTTCATGGCCTGATCCAGGGGTTTATACAGCCGATCCATGTCAATAGCTGGCTTTGGGGGCAGGGGTGCGGGAACGTAGGAACGATAGGACTCACCCGCTGTGTTACAGGCAATATAGGTTCCCAATCGTGTGTTGATAACCGTTTTTGTCATCATGTCCGTCCCCTCCGCCCCCTAATTGGATGCCACCATCCTTTAATATAGGAAAGCTTTATTAAGGTTTAGCGGACAATCCCTAAATAAAAAAGCCGTTATGCAGGGGTGGGGATTGCACAACCAGATCCAAGGCGACTTGATAGCCTAAGAATAAGCACAAGCAGATTAGGGCGGGCGACTTAATGGCTTATAATCATCGTCGAGGCAGGCGCATTTTGGACGCGCGCATTCCATCAGCAATAAGGGCAACAGCCTAGCGGAACAGTCAGGCCAAAGAATCAGGCTAGCCCGCCCCATGAACCCTTTCTGCCAGGCAAAAGAGGCTCTAACCTCTCCCAAACCTTGTCCGAGTGAAACTCCACGGGGCAAGCCCTGTGGTTTTATGCGCAGTATAACAATCGCCAACCTATGACCCTTGCTCAATAGGGGTCTTTGCCATAAGGCTTAAATCAAACCATCATCACTATGACAGGATTGTTGACCATGCGTCTTACCATTGTAACGGGCAGTCATCGTTTGAACTCTGAGTCCCTTAAGGTTGGCCACTATCTGGTGCAGCGTTGGTCGCAACTGAACCCCGACAGCGCCAACAGCCTAATTGACCTGGCGCAAACCCCCCTGCCCCTTTGGGATGGCCAACATCAGGATGCCAGCACAGACAGCGGTAAGGCTTGGAACGCCATGGTGCCCGTGCTGCAATCGGCGGATGCCTTTGTTATTGTTGTGCCCGAATGGGGCGGCATGGCGCCCGCCGCGCTGAAGAATTTCTTTTTGTTTGCCAGCAGCGCCGAATTGGGTCACAAGCCTGCCCTCCTGGTATCGGTATCGGCGGGGATCAGCGGCGCC
>VEQJ01000333.1 GCA_018883285.1 Alphaproteobacteria bacterium | reverse complement strand
ATCGATCCGCCGTCTTGATGTAGTCGGGCAATCGTGCAGCGTTCTTCCAGCGTAAGCTGGCTGTATCTTCTTTTTTCCATAGCAACATCACCTTATCAAGATGTTGCACTTCGTTTGTGAATTTAGAAGATCCAGCCCTGTTGCCGCCTGCTCTGGCCGTTCCGCCGCACGGATCCTCCGCCTTCGCGGAGGATGACGACATAACCCAGGAAATAACCTTCACCGTAGGGCTACGCCTTGTGACTCCCAAGCATGGGGGGAGTGCCATTTTTCACAAAGGGCTTCCAAAATGGGCGAAGTCGGCCAATAATGCGGCCATCCAAACCAACAGGAGTGCCCCCCATGAAACAACTCAACAACCTGATGCGTCAGGCGCAACAAATGCAAAGCCGGATGCAGGAGATGCAGGCGAAGGCCGGCGATGTCTTGGTCGATGGCGTGGCGGGCGGCGGGCTGGTGCAACTGACCCTGAACGGCAAAAACGAATTGACAGCGATTAAGTTGGATAAATCGCTGTTGGATCCTGCTGAGGTGGAGGTGTTGGAGGATTTGATCGTCGCCGCCTTTAACGATGCCAAGGCCAAGTTGGATAAGCAAACGGCCGATGAAATGGCCAAAATTACGGGCGGGATGCCGTTGCCCCCTGGCTTTAAAATGCCGTTTTAAGCTGTCGATTCCCCGCCAATCCCCCCGTTTCTGACCAACCATGACTTCCCCCACCCCTGGCGCGTTGGAGCAGCTGATTAAGCTGTTAAGCAAGATGCCTGGCCTTGGCCAGCGCAGCGCGCGCCGCATGGCGTTGCACCTAATCAAAAAACGGGAAACGCTGATGCAACCGCTGTTGCAGGCGTTGGCAACGGTGGAGGCTGAGGTGCAAAGCTGTGACCGCTGCGGTAATCTCGACACCGCGCCGATTTGTGCCATTTGCCAGGATGATGCGCGCGAACCGCAACTGCTGTGCGTGGTGGAGGAGGTGGCGGATCTGTGGGCGATTGAGCGCAGCGGCGGCTATCGCGGCCTGTATCACGTGTTGGGCGGGCATTTGTCGGCCTTGGATGGCGTGGGGCCTGGCGATTTGCGGATGGCCGAACTGCTGGAACGGGTGGCGGCGGGCGCGGTGCGTGAGGTGCTGTTGGCCACCAACGCGACGGTAGAGGGGCAAACCACCGCCTTTTACGTCACCGAACAGCTGAAACCGACGGGGGTGCGCATGACCCGCCTGGCCTTTGGGGTGCCACTGGGGGGGGAACTGGATTACCTGGACGATGGCACGCTAACCACCGCCATCCAAGCGCGCAGCAGTTTTTAGCGGCTACAATTTTGATACGCACATTGTGTATCAATTCTGGCAGAATGGATTTGAATCTGGTTGAGTATAAAGCTAGCTAACGTGTATAAAGGAAATCATGATGTCTAAAAATAAGGCCGTCCACCGTAAGGCTGAGGATGATTTGCTGGATCAGACCCTGGTGCGTTTGGATAAGCAAACTTATGATCAATTTGTTAAATAGTGTAGTCACGAGATAAAAAGTATGTTATAAGTTTCCTGTTGTGTTATTTTTAAGCAGGAGTTTTTGTTATGGATAAGATGCCGATTCACCGTCGCCATGATTTATCGGACAAGGTTTGGG